>DPKR01000057.1 GCA_003542415.1 Alphaproteobacteria bacterium
AAACTCCGGCGCTGTCTTAAAAAGCCTATTCGCTCTTTCCAGTCTCAAAGCCTGATTTTCATCCATTATTTCACTCCGTTTTTGCGCATAATCGCCTTTTGTTGCAAAATTGAGAGCAAATTGCTCAAGGTCCAATAAATCACCAACCCAACGGCAAAATGCCCGAGCATAAGCGTAAAGATAAGCGGCAACATCGTAAACATCAGCGCTTGATCCTTGTTTGTCGGTGCAGGGTTCAATTTTTGTTGCACCCACATGGTGAGTCCCATCAAAATCGGCCAAACCCCAATGTCTAAAACACTTGGCAACGGCACATGCGACCAAACCGAAATTGTGAGCGGATCAGGCGCCGACAAATCCTTCACCCAACCGATAAACGGCGCATGGCGAATTTCAATCGCAATATTTAAAACCTTATACAGCGAAAAGAAAATGGGAATTTGTATAAACATCGGCAAACATCCCGAGGCCGGATTGATTTTTTCTTTTTTATAAAGTTCCATTGTCTTTTGTTGCAACAAAGCTTTGTTGTCTTTAAACATTGCTTGTAAAGCCATCACCTTCGGTTGCACTTTTTTCATTTTAGACATACTTTCATATGATTTGTTTGCAATCGGAAACATAAAAAGCCTCAAAAGCGCAGCAAAGAGCAAAATTGCCCATCCCATATTGCCAATCAGCTTGTATAAAAAGTCCAAAATGTAGAAAAACGGCTTCGTCAAAAAGTAATACCAGCCAAAATCAACCGCCAAATCAAATTTTTTAATTCCGTTTTTCGTATATTGATCAAGGAGCTTAATTTCTTTAGCACCCGCAAAAAATTGAACGGTTTGCGTTTTGGAATTATTTGCCGCAACCTGCACTGGCTCGGCCCTGAAATCAACCTGATATGTATTGTTTCCGTTGTTTGAAAGACTGATATTGTTCTGGCTTGTCCCGTTTATAACAAATGCCGTAAACCAATATCTGTCCGAAAAACCGAGCCAAGCTTGTTTTGCTTCAAAAGTTTTAGGCTCTCCTTGCTTAACATCATTGAGTTTGATTTCCTTTGCCGCACCGTCAATCACTCCCGTTATTCCTTCGTGCACCACACTCCGCACATCATTTTTTGTGTCATAAACGCGATAAATTCGCCCAAACGGATAAAGCGTCACATCTTTGTCTGTTTTGTTTTGAACCTCATCAGAAATAGTCATCAAATAATGCTCATCTATTTCAATCTTGCGCAAAAATTTCAAACCTTTTCCGTTGTCCCACTCCAAAACAAGCGGCGTGGATGGCGTCAATTTCGTGCCTTTATTTTGCCAAACGCTGTCTGAAGACGGCACATCAGATGGGTTAGCTGATAAAAATCCGAATTCGGCAAAATACGTATTTTCACTTCCGATCGGTGCCAAAAGCCCGACATCTGGGCTATCTTTTTCAATCGTTTGCTTATATTTTTTGAGTTCCAAAAAATCAAACCGAGCGCCTTTTAATCTGACAGAACCATTCACAGAGGGTGTTTCAATCTCAGCCCTTTCATCTTCTTTCAAAACCTCATTAACAGGCAAAGAAACTGCTTTTTTCACCTCTTGTGTTTTTTCAACTTCGGGAGCCGCTTCAACAACTTGTTTTTGTGTATTTTGAACCTGATTCGGCGCAAAAAAATGGTTTACCCCGAAAATAACCAACATAGATAAAATAATCGCCGTATATAAATTTTTTGTTTCTTCTTTCATACGTCAAAACCTTCAATAAAAAATGACAATGTTCTCTTTTTAATTTATATTTTCTTTAATTTCAAGCCTTAAAAGAAAAGGTGTGAGAAAAACGAGATATCATTTTCTTTTTTCTTGACGAAACAGCAAACTTGCAACATACTTTGTTATGGTGTCATAACCGCCATAATTGGAGAAAAGTGATGAAAAATAAAAGCAAAAGTACCGCAGCACACATAATTTTGACTTTAGATGCGTCATTATACACGCTTTGTAAAAGCTTGGAGAATGGCTTAGATACAGTAGAAATAAGAAGCGAAAAAATTTTAGTGTAGATAAACCTACATGAATTTTTTCGCTTTCGCAATTTCTGCTTTAGATGAGCCATTATACAAGCTTTTTAAGGAACAGGGTCATAGCCTGACCCCCCCCACGGATGGCATCTTAAAATCCGCTTTATTCCTAAATATAATCCTTTGATAACGCCGTGCTTTTTTAATGCCTCAATCATATACTCCGAACATGTCGGTCTATACCTGCAACAACCGCCGCACAACGGAGATAAAAACTTTTGATAGATTCGCACAAGCTTAATCAAGAGCCACTTCATCTTCTGCTGTTTCCTTTTTTTCGGGTGGCGGCGGAGATTGAAAAACACCTTTTTCAATCATCGCATTGGCTTTTTTCAATGCCCACTTCACATCGCTTTTAAGGTCTTTATAGGGGCAATTGGCTGTGTTGTATCGCCCGATTAACACATATTCCACATTGTCCATTGCGCGATTTGGAAAAACCTCACGCACAACAGCGCGAAGCCTGCGCCTTGTTCTTGTGCGCACAACGGCCGAGCCGATTTTTTTTGTTGTTGTAAAACCAACCTTAAACGGCACCTTTTCTTTACATAAACTTGGAGCCGCCTGAAGAATAACAGTCGAAACGACCATTCGAATCCCTAAGGCGACTCTTACAAAATCTCTTCTTTTTTTAAGATGAAGAATTTTTCCCATTCGTTTTAAGCGGAAAGTTTTTTACGCCCTCTTAAACGACGTGCGGCCAAAACTTTGCGTCCGCCGACAGTTGCCATACGTGTTCTGAAACCATGGCGGCGAGCTCTGATGAGCTTACTTGGTTGATATGTTCTTTTCATATATTTTCTCCGGTTTATTAGTCATTATTTAAAATTGCCCTTAAAGACAATTCTCGGGGTTAACGTTTTGGCTTATAAAGTTTTTTTTTATCTCTGTCAAGCAAAAAATACAATTAAAAATCAAGCCCTATTCTGATATACTCAAAACCTAAATTTTTCACTTTATCCGCATCAAACAGGTTTCTTAAATCGGCCATTTTTTGATGTCTCATTTTTTGTTTTAAGTTTTGAACATCAAGCGTTTTAAATTCCTGCCACTCTGTCAAAACGGCAACAACATCAACTCCTTCAAACACATCTTCAGGTCTCAAAGCATACTCAATTTTCTCTCCCAAAATTTTCTTGGCATTTTCCATTGCTTTGTAGTCAAAAGCCTTAATTTTCACACCTTTTTCAAGCAAATGCATAACAATTTCCATTGCAGGTGATTCTCTTACATCATCCGTTCCGTTTTTAAAAGCCAATCCGAGCACGCCGATTTTAGCGTTTTCAATACCTTTAACCATATTCAAAATACGTTCGGCCATTTGAAGTTTGCGTGCCTTATTGCCCTCAATCGTTTGTTTAATCAAACTCATATCGGCACCATATTTTTGAGCCATCAGCGCCATTGCCGTCGTGTCTTTCGGAAAACAGCTTCCGCCGTATCCCGGTCCTGCATTTAAGAACTTATTACCAATGCGTTTATCAAGCCCCATTCCGAGAGCCACCTCGCCAATATCCGCGCCGGCTTTTTCGCAAAAGTTTGCCATTTCGTTGATATAATGAATTTTCATCGCCAAAAACGCATTTGATGCATATTTAATTGTTTCGGAAGATTTTCGTTTCACAAAAAGCATTTGTGTTTTGTTTTCAAACGGCGCATAAAGTTTTTTAATCACCTCTGCCGCACGTGCACTGTTTGCCCCGCAAACAACTCTGTCCGGATTGAAAAAGTCATATAGCGCATAACCTTCTCTTAAAAATTCCGGCAATGAGACAACATCAAAATCGGCATTTGCATTGTTTTTTTTGATAATTTTTTCAACTTCATCACCTGTCCCGACCGGCACGGTTGATTTGTTTGCCACAACCGTATACCCTGTCAAAAAGCCGGCTAACTCTTCAGCTGCCGCATAAATATAGCGCATATCGGCTTCTTTTGTTTCGGGATGCGGGGGCGTCCCAACAGCCAAAATCACAACATCTGCACCTTGAACACCTTCTTTCATTGAGGTTGTAAACTTTAATTTTCCGTCATGGATAACCTTCAAAAACAGCTCCTCCAAACCATCTTCATAAAGTGTGAGCTTTCCGCCCTGAAGCGCATTGATCTTGGCTTCATCCTTGTCCACACAAACAACATCGTTGCCAAAAGATGCAAAACCGACACCCGACGGCAACCCGACATATCCCGTTCCGACAATGGCTATTTTCATTATTTAGTCCTCAATTTGTTCAACTGTTTGCCCCAAAATATCACAAACCACATCATAGTCAAATCCTGCTCTCAAAAGTATCCCCATATCTTTTTGGCGGTTTTCTTTGCGATCTTCGGCGTTTGCCCTGAAAGGTCCGATTTTTTTCTTTTTTGCAAGCTTTAATGCAAATGCCCTCGGATCATATTCTTCCTTTTCAATCAACGCATCTGCCGCATTTTCGTCAATTCCCTTCATTTTGAGTTTTGTCTTAATGTAGCGCGCGGATTTGCCGGCAGCCAAATAGTCTTTAACCTTAAGGCTTGCATATCTTTCATCGCTTAAATAATTCCAGTTTTGAAAATCTTCTAAAAGTTCTTCAATCCATTGATAAGCCTGAGCTTTGTCAAAATCCGGATTTTGAAAAGCATATCCGTCAACCCTTCTTTTTAAAACATCTCTTAGGTTTTGAACCGAGCTTTCAAACCTTTCCAAATAATAGAGTCCTATATTTTTAAGCCTTGTTTTCGTTATTTTTTTCAAGGCTTTTTGTTTTTTTGGCTGAGTTTCTGAATTCATCTCTTGAAAAATCTTTCAAATTAACCTAAATTGCCCTTATCCCCTTTTTGTCATTCTCGGGCTTGATCCGAGAATCCAAAATAACAAAGAAACTATAATAAGGATTTGTCAAATTGACCACTAAAAATTTTGATACTTGTGCATCTTTTTATCTTGAAAACGGTGCTTTTATGGGGCGTTTAGTGCGCTTAAATGAGGTTGTTTCAACCATTTTGAAAAACCATCAATACCCTTTAAATGTTTCTGCCGCTCTTGCTGAAACAACCGTTCTTGGCGCTTTAACATCTTCCATGCTTAAATACACCGGTCTTTTTACACTTCAACTTCAGGGCAATGGTCCTGTTTCGCTTCTTGTAACCGATGTCACAGCTTCCGGCAAAATTCGCTCATGCGCCAAATTTGATGAACAAAAATTAAATGAAGCCAAAACATTGCGCAAAACCGAAGATATCATTGAAGAAGTCCCGCACCTTGTCGGCGGGGGCTATATGGCTTTAACGGTCGACGAGCAAAATGGTCTGCCACCGTATCAAGGTGTTGTTGACCTCAAAGGCAAAAATCTTTCCGAGCTGGCTCTGCGCTACTTTGCCCAATCTGAGCAGATAGACACGCTTTTAAAGCTTTTCGTTAAAACACCTGTCGGCGAAAGCCAAAGCTATATGTCAGCCGGCATCATCTTGCAAAAAGTTCCCCTAAAAGGCGGCAAAGAAATTGATTTAAATGAGCAAACCTTAAAACAAACACGGGAAGATTTGAGCGCCTTTGTCCAAAGCTTAAAACCTGACGAAGTCTTTGATGTTTCTCTATCGAACGAAGAAATTTTGCACCGCCTATTCCACCAAAACAATCTTCAACTCACCGGCGAAAAATCCTTTGAGTTCGGTTGCCGTTGCTCGCATGAAAAACTCAAAAACACCCTTTCTTCTTTTGATGCAAAGGAGCTTGATGAAATGGCGGATGACAGTGGCAAAATTGAAGCAACATGCAATTTCTGCGGCCAAAAATACACCTATTTACGCACCGAATTGAAAAAACAAGAAAAACACTTGCAATAGATTGCGTTTTGTATTAAAAAGTCGAAATAGAAAGAACTGTAAAGGAGATTTTCATGTTTAAATTCTCTCGTATTTTGGCTGTTGCAACCCTTCTAACACTTGGCGCTTGTGCCTCAAACAAAGATGTCGCTGAACCGCGCCGCTATAAAGAACCGCGCTTCAACGAACAAGCTCCGATTGAATTGCTTGTCAACAAAGTCAATATCACGTCTGAATTTTCTCCTTCTTTCACACGTCCCTATGTCGAACATTTGTTCCCTATTTCGCTTGAACGCGCCGCACGCATTTGGGCAACGGATCGCTTGTCTGCTGTTGATTTCGGAGCAAACCGCACGGCAGATTTCATCATCAAAGATGCGAGTGTCACCGAAACGGCAGAAAAAGCAAAAGATCTGTTTCATAAAGACAGTTTAAAATACCGCGCAACGCTTTCCACCGTTTTGCAGGTCACAGATGCCAACGGCTCTAAAGCCCAAACATCTATTGAAGCATGGCGCGAGCTCGGCATTCCGGCAGACACGGAAATTGATCAAAAAGAAAAATATTGGAATGAGATGCTCCAAAAGCTGATGGTAGATTTTAACGCAAAAATGCAAGAAAATATTGAGCAATATCTCAATATGTATGTCAAAAACAGCACATCAATTTTCGAGTATTAAATGCGTTTCGTTTGATTTAACCAAATCTTCAAAATCTTCCAAAAACCAGTCTATTTCTTCTTCATCATCTTTAATCATCTGCATAAAACGGGTTTTTAAGGTAATCAACATACTCACTTCCCCAATCTTCAAATCAGCAACCTGAAAAACACCGTCTTTATCATGAATTTTAAATTCGACTTTTATTCTTTCAAAATTCTCTGTCCTGTATTTTTCCGGCAAATCGATGCTTGCAACAGCATTAACATATTTTTCAAAGAGCTGAATGCTCAAAATTTTAAATCCGATTTCATCTGTTTTAAAGTCAATCGGATACGATTTATATATGCTCTTAATATACCTGCTAAATAAAGGAAAATAATGCTCTTTCTGCTCATCTGAAAATAAACGATAATATTGTCCTAAAACATAACGCCCCATATAAGCGGTATCAACATGTTTTTCAAATATCTCATCCAAAACGGCATATCGCTCATCCAAATCTTCCGTCCCGAGCGCTTCAATGAGCCTCTCGCCCGTATCGTTTAAAAACGCACGAACATTGGCTTCTTCAAACCCTGCCACCGCCCGAAAAGAAAAAAACATCCATATAAAAACTGTTACAAAACCTAAAAAAATCTTTTTTTTCATATTGTTATCCTTTAATCTTTCTTATTATATCATAAGGTAACCTTAAAATGAAGTTAAATCTGCAAAAACTATCTAATATATTTATGTTTGTTGTTTTGATGGGTGTTTCAATCTTAATGGGGATTTCGCTTAAAAATGAAATTTCTTGGGATTTTACAAATTATCACTATTATAACGCTTGGGCTTTTTTCAATGACCGTTTGAACTTTGATATTGTCCCCGCTTCTTTCAACACCTTTTTAAATCCCGTAATGGATTTTCCGCTTTATTTTTATATTCAATGGTTTAATAATTATCCGTCTCTCATTTGGGCACTTCAAAGTATTTGGGGTGGTCTGATGCTTTTCTGTATTTATAAAATCACAGCATTGTTTTTAGACTATAAAAAATTATACCATTACCCGATTTTTGCTATTCTTTGTGCTGTTATTTTAACGGGCGAAGCCACCGGCACACAACTGGGGTCATCAGCAAATGAAATTCCCGTTGCTTTTTTCATCTTGTGGGGCTTATACCTTTTACTGAAAATGATTAAGTTTCCTGAAACACAAATCCTAAAAAAGTTTTTTGCCGCCGGATTAATCATGGGCATCGGACTTGGATTAAAACAAACCATCATAACATATTGTATTGCAAGCGGTCTCACGCTCATGATTTGTTATAAATATCTAAATAAACCTTTGAAAAGTATTTTCTTTTTTGCCTTAGGCGGAGCAATCGGATACCTCATCATCAACGGCTACTTTATGTATAAATATTGGGTATTGTACGGCAATCCGATGTTCCCGTTTTTAAACAACATTTTTCACTCACCATACTTTGATGATTTCAACTACAGAGACACGCGATTTTTACCGACGCTCAAAAATTTCATAATATTCCCGTTTTTGTGGCACAAAACTTCTTATGCAATTTGTGAAAATTATTATACCGATATCCGCATAACGTTATATTACACCGTGTTTATGCTTTTTACGGCTTTTCTGCTCTTTTCAAAAAAAGAAAGGAAACAAACTCTTGAAAATAAAGCCTTTACACTTCTTTTTGTTTTTTTAATTCTTTCTTTTTTCCTTTGGCTTTTTATGTTTGCTTACATGCGTTATGCTGTTGTTATTGAAGCCATAGGCGCCATTTTTACGACACTTTTAATCATTTACTATACTCCTCAAAAAAATCTGTTCTTCATTTTATACACGACCTTTTTTATTATTTTAGCGGGTGCTTTATATTTGGATTTTGTAAGCATTTACAGAGCAACGGAACCAGTCAAACAAAAAATCTTCGTAGAACCCATTTCTTTGCCAAAAAACACACTTGTCAAGTTATACGGTCTTCCCTCTGCCGCCCTTATCCCCTTGCTTGAACAAAAAGAAAAAACCATCAGGGCAACCGGTCATACCCAACATTATTGTGCTTATCTTAAAGGAAGCGACTTAGCAGAACGAAACCAATTCAAAAAAATACGTGATAAAATCGAAAAAGAACATAAAGGTCCCGTTGTCTTTATTTACACAAACCTCATACCTTTTGAAAATCTGACGCTGGAACAACATAAAAAACTTTATCTTGATGACACTCAAAAACCAAGCATCGGATGCGAAACTTGGCCGATTGTTTTAAAAGCACTTTCAAACGATCTGCCTCAAAATTATAAATGCAAAAGAATCCAAACAAACCTCATCAATAAAGATATAAACATCTGTTATCCGCCCAACCTTGAAAACAAAATTTTTGCCCCTTTGGAGAACAAAAATGAACAAAAAAATTAAAGGATACCTCAAAATCGCTCGTTTTGATCATTGGATTAAACAAGCCTTCATCTTTCCGGGCATCATCTTTGCGCTTTTCATGGAAAGAAACATCAGCCTTGAAAATCTCTTAACCTACATAAGTCCTATTATTCTTGGCACATTAGCAACATCTCTGATAGCTTCTGCAAATTATGTCATCAACGAATGGCTTGATGCTGAGTTTGATAAATATCACCCTGTCAAAAAAAATCGTCCGCTTTTAACGGCAAATCTAAAACCGTTTTATATTGTGATAGAATATTTATTGTTTTTGATTATTGGTTTAATTGTTGCATTTTACATTTCAAAGCCCGTATTTTTAATGGAATCATGGCTTGCTATCATGGGCATCATATACAATGTTAAACCCTTGCGTTCAAAAGACATTCCATATATTGATGTTTTATCAGAGTCCCTAAACAATGCTATCCGCCTGCTTATCGGCTGGTTTCTAATTTCAAACACAACCTTGCCGCCGATAAGTATAATTCTTGGTTATTGGATGGGCGGAGCTTTCTTAATGGCCATTAAACGTTTTGCTGAATATCGCATGATTGGCGACAAAAAAACTGCCTCATTATACCGAAAATCTTTTGCTCTTTATAGTGAAAAAGCCCTTCTGATTTCTTCATTTTTTTATGCCTTGCTTTCCATTTTCTTCTGTGGTGTTTTCCTTATTAAATATAAAATAGAACTTCTCCTTTCTATCCCCTTCATATGTGGATTATTTGCACTTTATTTAGACATGGCTTACAAACCTGATTCTGCCGTTCAAAAACCGGAAAAATTATTTCATGAAAAGGGTTTAATGCTGTACTTGATTTTACTTTCTCTTCTTGTTTTGATGTTACTGTTCGTCAAAATTCCTATTCTAAATATCTTTTTGAATCGAACGCTTATTGAGTTTTAAAATGAAAAAAGCAGTTATTGTTGATTTAGACGGCACATTATATTATCAAAGACCTGTTCAAATATGCATGGCTGTAGAAATGCTTGCTTACTACATCTTGCACTTTTGGCGTATCAACGAATTAAAGCAAATTTTAGTCTATCGTCATCAACATAATAATGAAGAAAATTTTGATTTACATACTTTTTGCATTAAACAAAGAACAAATAACAAAACCATCAACAAGCTGATACAAAAATGGCTTTTCTTAAAACCACTTAAATGGATAAAACTGTTTAAGGATAAAAACTTAATTTCCTATTTAGAAGAAATACAAAAAATAATTCCTGTTATTGTTTACTCAGACTACGAAACACACCAAAAATTAGAAGCTCTGAATTTCAAACCTGATTTTGAATTTTTCTTTGATGCAAAAAATATTCGCTTTTTAAAACCAAATCCGCAAGGACTGTCATACATCACGGAAAGGCTTAAATTAACGCCCAAAGAAATTTTTGTCATCGGTGACAGACAAAACAAAGACGGCCTCGCGGCTTCGACTTTCGGTGCCGAATATCTCATTTTGCCCCAAAACCCAATCAAAAGAAACAAACTTCTCAAAAATCTTTCTGTTTAGTTTTTTTTGTAAATCTGAAAAAAGCAAACACACCGTCTTTATCATTTTTTTGATGTTTGTCAAAAGTAATTTCCTCAAAAAAATAATTCTCTCGAATAATTTCTTCCACAAAATCAACATTAGACAACGGATAGCGCATAATAATCGTATCATAATCACAAAGATGCGACATATCAAATTCCTCTTCCACATCTTTTCCGTTTTTCAAAACCTGATACAACTTATTTGTTTGCGCCAAATATGCCATAGATTGATAACAATCTTTTCCACTCAATTGTTTTCGCTCGGCAAAATACTGTTTGACCTGTTCTTTATTTTTAATCTTCTCTCTTCGTTTACTGAAAAATTTATCACTAAAACCATGTGCCACAACCATGTCAATCTTGTCTTTTTTATAGTCATAATAATCCAAAAAATTCTGATTATCTATCAAAACAAGAATATTATCTTTTGACCTTTCTTCCTCTTGTTCAAGCAGCGACAAGATTTGTTTATATGAATCAAATTCTTTCTCAATCAACGATAAATGCTCTTTTGTAAATTGCAAAAAGATACAAACAAAAATAAAACAAAGACAAGATGATTGAAAAAAGTGCCTATTCTTAAGAAATGAGTCAACACTTATATCGTGAACCACAGATATCATAAACACCAACATCATCGGCATCATTACAAAAAAGTATCGTAGCACAATAAGACAAGATTGAGAATTAATAACACCATATAAATAGGCAAAACACCAAATAAAAAACATAACAAAAAGGGTGTGATAGGAAGGGTTTAAGTTCTGTATTGAAATTCTGTTTTGATGTCCACCTATTTGTCTCAAAAAATAAAACATGCAACAAATTAAAACAGCAAAGCTTATTTTATTTCCGCATAAATTGTATAAAATAGGAAAAATATACCAAAAAGATTGCTGCTCCCCCCAATAATTAAACAAATCATACCGATGATTCGCTGCAACGGCAACAATCCACGGCAAAAACAACAGAAAACAGATGATGTACGAAATAACGTTTCTAAACAATATTTTTCTTTTAAGCCACAAATAAAAATCTGTTAAACCATAAGCGGCAATCAACAAACCACCGTACCAGTGTGAATAAGCAAGCAAACTCAAAATCAAACCGAATTTGATAATGTTTGTAACAGACTCTTCTTGCAAACGCTTAAAATAAAACCAATAAGACATGGCCGAGAAAAACGACATAAAAGCGTACGGACGCACCTGTAAATTCACATGCCAAAAGACAAAAGAAAACAAAAAGAACACATAAACAAATTTACAATATTGTCTGCCATATAAGCCACAAACTGTTTTAGAAATAAAATATATTATGCCCAAAGAGGCTAAAATTGACGGTATCTTAAGCCAAAATTGACAATGTGATATATCATAAAAAACACTCAAAACCATATAATAAAGCGGCAAATTATAAAGATTTGCAGACAACTCGGATAATGTTTGCAACAAACTTTTACCATGCACAAAACGTATGGTCCAGGCAAGCTCATCATACCATAAACCACGATTCAATGCGGTATAAACGCTCATACTTAAAAAAACAGCATAAAACAAACAATCTAAATACTTCGTTTTTGAAAAATCATTGTATTTTTTGTAAAACCATTCAAAACACTGATGATACATTTTCATTATGGCACATCCAAACATCATCATTTTTGAAGCTTCCTGTTTGAAAATGTGAAATATTTATGCATAAAATAAATATAGATTGTAATCAAAACCGTATACACGGCCTGCGCTTTAATTGCCCCAACATGAAAAACATCAATAGCAAAAAACAAAAAGACATAATTTATACAAAGCGTGCTTAAATACGTCATCCATCCTTTGCTATATTCTTTAATAAACGTATTTTGACTCTTATACACAAAGTAGCGCATATTAAAAATAGACACGCTAACCGAAAAGATATAGTTAACAATCAATGTCAAAGAATAATGAAGACCGATATAAATCAACAAAGAATAAGAACAAAAGGCCACAACCGTATCAAACCCACCGACAAGCAAAAAGCGCACAGACTGTGGAAAAGAAAACCAAAAAGCGAGCAATTTATTGTAAAGCGCAATCATTTAATCAGATACACCTCAAACATCTTATTTTCAAAAACCTTATCAGCTTCCATTCCTGAAATTTCATACATATCTTGTGAGTAATATTTTGCTTTTCTAATCACAAAATAATCACCGACATCCGGTGTTTTTTTATAAAACACCCTATCTTCTTCAAAGAAATCTATCGTGTTCAAATCTGCACCTGAAAAAAAGAAATCAACATTTGCATTCGGCCAATAATACACAAAAGGAAGCCGCCAAGCCCTGATAGACCAGTTCCCGAAATCCGAATGTTTTGATATAAACACGTTAACTTTAGCACCTTCCTTGCCGGACATAATAAATTCCGCAACTTCCCGATAATACGTTCCATCATAGTTTTGTTGAATACCGATATTTCTAACAATTGAATTTAAGGCCAAAAAGAAACATACCAACACATAAAAATATTTATTCTTAAAGTAGCTAAAAACATAAACCAAACCGATAACATGTGAAACGGTCAAATAATACGGAAGACAAGCCATGGAAAGAACAAACTGACCTATTCTTAAAATAAAAATCACAAAAATTGTTATCATCACAGATCCGAAGGCCATCCCCTCTATCAGCGGATATTTTTGTTGAGAAAACAGGTTTTTAAACATAAAAAACACAACAACAATCGAAACGGCAATCTCCGTGTAATATCTTTTAAATGTTTCAAACAAGCTCATCTGTCTGGCAAGAGCATAAGAAGAATCCATTACTCCGCCCATATGAAACAAATAAAGAGAGAAGAAACAGACAATAGATAAAATGAGCAAAACCTCAAAAGGATACTTTCGTGCTGTTTGAAGGGGATGAAGAAAACTTTTGGGCACAATTCTGCCGTTCCAAACATGACTGACCGCATAATAAAAAAATATGCCGAAATAAAACAAAACAGATAGTTCTTTACAATAAAGTGCAAAATTCGTCAATAAAATGCCAAACCATAAAAAATATTTTTTTTGAGAATATTGACCATATTTTTGAAAACAGATTAAACTGCCGATAATATACATCAATAGCAATCTCTCAGAAAAAATAACGGAACTGATCGAAAAAATAACGGGCGAAGCCATAATCAGTCCAACACACAAAAAACGCTTGCAAACAGGCATAAATCTTAAAAAATAATTCAAAAGCCAAACAATGATTAAAGATTGTATGCTCAAATAAACATTAATCACACCGAAATGATGCGTCACGGCATATAAAATATTCGTATCCCAAAACGCAAGCGGACAAAACCTTTCCCACACTCCCCAAGCGGGAACAACGCCCCTTTCAAATATCAAAATAACACTGCCACGCGTGTCATAATTACTAAAAAATGACATTTCCTGACTGAAAATGGCAACAATATTATACACCACGCACAAAATCAAAAAAGCCAAACACCAAACCTGACTTTTTTGTGCAAACGAAAATGGATATTCTTCTGTCGGAAAATTACCGGCATAAGAAACATCATTGCGATACATCAAAAACTTGTAGCACAAATAAAGAAATAACAAAACACCGCAAAAAATCAAAAACCAATATTCATAACCTAAATAAAAGGTCATATATTTGATAATATGCTCGAATATATCATTTTGAAACAGGGGCTCTTTAAGCATAAACTAACCTTAAATAAAAAAACGTAATCTCATTTTTTTTACAATCAATTTCCAACGAGGATATTTCTTAAACGGCTTTTTTAAAAAAACAGAAATTTCTTGCTGAATTTTGTTTGTTGAGGCTGCCATCTGGTCTTTCTGCTTAATTGAACAATTATCCCCATGCAAATTATAAAACGTTAACACTTCCGGCATATTAGCGAGCTTCAATCCCTTAAACAATGCTTGTTTTAGCAAATCATAATCTTCTGCCGGAGAATAATCTCCGTTATATCGAATTCGATTTTCAATCAAATCTTTTTTTCTCATCATTGATGTACTTAGCGTCAAAACCATGCCCTTTAACGCATCTTCAAGCGTCGGAAATTTAGGATGACACCAAACAAGGCCAAAAAGCAAGGCAAAACGGCGAAAAAAATTTTTCTGTTTTGAATCAAATAACTCAAAATAACTTCCCACAACAGAAACATCTTGATGCTCATCTAAATATCTGACCTGTTTTTCAAGCCTATCAGGCTTCATAATATCATCGTTGTCCAAAACGGCTAAATATTCGCCCTTTGAAAAATCAATAAGCTTGTTTCTGGTCGGAGCAATTCCCAAATTTCGCTCGTTTTTATAATATCTTATCCTGTCATCATCGAATTCCGAAATAATCTGTTCAGAATTATCTTGTGAGAAGTCATTGAGCAAAATTAATTCAAAGTCAGAAAAAGTCTGATTTAAAACAGATCTTATAGTCGCCTCCAAAAATGAAGCCGCATTATATACCGGAATCAAAACCGAAACTTTAGGGTGCATATTCTTACCTTTCCTTTAGCTTTTAAATTTATAAAATTTCGTATGTAAATCAATAAAAATTTATTATATATACAAAAAAAATAAGGTTAGAAATTTCAACATATATCCCTAACCTTATCGTAAGAAATGCCACAAAAATTATTTTTCCATCACTTTAACACCCGGCAACTCTTTTCCTTCCATCCACTCAAGGAAGGCACCTCCGGCTGTTGAAATGTATGTAAAGTCTTTGGCAACGCCTGCGCTCTCTAAAGCCGAAACGGTATCACCGCCGCCGGCAACGCTCACAAGTTTGCCTTGCTTTGTCAAACGTGCAGCCTCTTGTGCCACTTCGTTTGTTGCCTTGTCAAACGGCTTTAATTCAAACGCGCCCAATGGTCCGTTCCAAACAAGCGTCTTGCATTCTGCCATTTTTTCTTTAATTGCGGCAACCGTCTTTTCGCCCACATCAAGCAAACTTCCTTCTGAAGGGATATTGTTCAAATCAACGGTCTTGTGCTCAGCATTGGCGGCGAATTCTTTTGCCCAAACGAGATCTGTCGGCAAAATAACCTCACAACCCGCTGTTTTAGCTGTTGCTAAAATTTCTTTTGCCGTATCAACCATATCGAGCTGAACCAAAGAGTTTGTTTCATTAACACCATCATAGCCCAAAGCCTTCAAGAAGGTATGTGCCATACCGCCTGAAATCACAAGCTTGTTAACTTTTTTAACAAGATTGTTTAACAAATCGAGCTTCGTTGAAACCTTTGATCCGCCAACAACAGCCATAAGCGGACGCTCCGGATTGTTCAAACCTTTGGTCAAAGCGTCAACTTCCTCTTTCATCAAAAGGCCCATTGCTGCCGGAATTTGTTGCGCAGCCGCAACCATTGAAGCGTGCGCACGATGTGCGGTTGAAAAAGCGTCAGAAACATAAACATCAGCCACTTTAACAAGCTCTTTTGCCCATGCTTCATTGCCTTTTTTCTCTTCATCATAAAAGCGCAAGTTCTCTAAGAGCAAAACCTCATCTTTTTTCATGTTTGCAACTGCTTTTGAAACGCTTTCGCCAATGCAGTCTTCAACAAAAACAACTTTGTTGCCCAAAGCTTTTTGCAAATCGTCAACGATATGCGAAAGTGAGTTTTTCATATCGCCTTTGCCTTCAGGTCTTCCAAAGTGCGAAATAACAACAACCTTAGCACCCTTTTTCATCAAAAGTTTGATTGTCGGCACGGTGCGGTCGATTCGCGCTGTGTTCGTCACCTTAAAATTTTCATCCATCGGCACATTCAAATCGGCTCTGAGCATCACAACTTTGCCGTTCAAATCACCTAAATCTTCAATTGTTTTATAAGCCATATTTTTTTCCTTTTAGATTTTAGAAATTTCCCCGTCGAAATGGCGGGGAAATTTTCTTTGTTCCAATCAACTTAGCCGTTAACTTTAGCCATATGTGAAATGAGGTCCAAAACCTTGTTTGAATAACCCCATTCGTTGTCATACCAGCTCACAACCTTCACAAATGTATCTGTCAACTGAATACCGGCTTTTGCATCAAAGATAGATGTGTGCGCATCACCCAAAAAGTCAGAAGAAACAACAGCATCTTCGGTATAACCCAAAATGCCTTTGAGTTCGCCTTCAGAAGCTTTCTTCATAGCCGCACAAATTTCTTCATATTTTGCAGGTTTAACCAAGTTTGCTGTCAAATCAACAACAGAAACATCGAGTGTCGGCACGCGCATAGACATACCTGTCAACTTGCCGTTTAATGACGGAATAACTTTGCCGACAGCTTTTGCCGCACCTGTTGATGAAGGAATAATGTTGCCGCAAGCAGCTCTGCCACCGCGCCAATCTTTAGCAGACGGACCATCAACAGTCTTTTGTGTTGCTGTCACAGAGTGAACCGTTGTCATCAAACCTTCTTTAATACCGAAAGCATCGTTTAATACTTTTGCAATCGGAGCTAAGCAGTTTGTTGTGCAAGAAGCGTTAGAAACAAATTGTGTACCTTTCACATAAGAGTCTGTGTTCACACCGCAAACAAACATCGGTGTATCATCTTTAGAAGGTGCAGACATCACAACATATTTTGCACCGGCATCAATGTGGCCTTGAGCTTTTTCTTTTGTTAAGAACAAACCTGTCGATTCGACAACATAATCAGCACCAACTTCGCCCCATTTCAAATCAGCCGGATTCTTCTCAGCTGTAACGCGAATAGATTTTCCGTTAACAACGAGCTTACCGTCTTTAACTTCAACAGTGCCGTTAAATCTTCCATGCATCGTATCATATTTGAGCATATAAGCCATATAATCAACATCAATCAAATCGTTAATAGCCACAATTTCAATATCTTTGCGTTCTTGAGCAGCACGGAAAACCAAACGTCCGATACGGCCAAAACCGTTAATACCTACGCGAACAACCATATTAAATTTCCTTTATATAAAAACGTTACCTCCGAAAATTTTCGGAGTCGTGCGGACCGCCCCGCACAGGGCATAAAATTTTTTCACGCACAATGTATCATTAAACTTTTATTTTTCAAGCAAAAAATTGAAAAAGTCACCTCTATTTTTTACCTTTTTTCCGTCACCTCTCACTTTGCCGTCAGGCAAAACAAAAAAGTCATGCCTCGATTGCCTTTCAGGCAATCGTCCAGGCATCTACGAATTAAGGAAAAATAAAGTGAATCAAATGCACCGTAACCTCCCAGCTTAAATTGCGGATAGCGTGTGCAAATAAATACCCCCTCTTTCGACGCAGTGCAGATAAACCTACATAAGGAGAAAGGAGGAATTTCCTTAAATTGTGGAGAATAGGTCAGATAGAGTAGAAATAAAGGCAAAAGTACCGGAGCGTACAAAAAAGTACGTGAGGACACTTTTGACCTGAAATTTCTGCTCTAGATGACCTGTTATACAAAGTTTAAAAAAGACAGAGCCGTCTGACCGCTTAACAAAATACTCAACATTCATATCGAACCGCTTTAGTCAAGGTGGGTGCCATATAATCAGACCACGATCTGAACAGAGACAGCTCCCTATAAAATATCATGTTGGCTCGGATAGACTATGCGGTTAATCGCATCAGACAGCCCTGCTGTTCATGATTTTATATTACCATAAATTGAGTTCGTTTGCAAGTGATTTTATCTGTTTTATCAACTCATCAAGCTTGCCTGAAATTTGTTCGTCAAGAGCTGAAAAATCAAGGTTTTGCGGAGTAGCTTTCTCAACCTCAACAATTTTTTCGACCACTTTTTCAACGGGGACTTCCACAATTTTCTCAACCGGCACTTCCACGCGTTTTTCAACTTCCACAATCTTCTCAACCGGCACTTCAACAACTTTCTCTACAATCTTTTCAACCGGCACCTCAACAGTCTTTTCCACGATTTTCTCAACCGGTACTTCCACAATTTTTTCAACCGCTTCCACCCTAACCTCTGGTGCGCTTATTCCCTTTTTCGCATCTTGCAGCTCATCGGCCACCAAAAGCCCGACCATTGCCAAAAGTTGATTTTCATTGATTTGCCCAACCCCTTGCGTCAGCATTTTTGCTTTTTCATCCAAAACACGTGCCAGTTCAATAATATGCCCTTCCTCACCGTTTCCGCAAGCAATGGCATATTCTCTGTCATTAATTTGAATTGTTACCTGAGCCATTTTCTCTTATTACCTCATCAATCTTTTGAGCTGTCGTATCAAGTTTTTGAATTGTCATTTCAAGCGCATTTTTGAGCTCGTCAACTTTTGCGTTCTTTTGCGCCATATTGTCTTTATAAGCTTCTCTTTGCTGGCAAACAGTCGTTTTTTTATTTGCCAAAACATCTTTCAAGCTTTCAATGGCGCGACCCAACTCACCAATTTTTGCATTTGTTTTTTCAAAATTTTCGTCAGCCATAAATTTTTCTTTCTTTTTACTCAAAAACAGATTATAACATTTTTAAACGTTTTTTTTCAATTTACAAGAAGCAATCAAACATTATGCAAAAGATTATATTCAAAATCACAAAAGAAAACTCTTCGCTTGCCGCCGATTCGCGTTTTGAGTGTTTTATTTTATCCGAAGACCTACCGTCTCACTTCAAACAAGAGTTTGCCTCATCTGCCAAGCAATCCGGCAAACTTGTTTTAGGCCTTTCTTTGAGCGATGTTTTGGCTTATCATTTAGATGGCATTGTTTTAGACCTTTCAAAATCAGAACATATCAAAAAAGATTTTCGTGAACAAACAAAAGATTTGAAAAACAAGTTTATCGGTGTGATCTGCCGCAACCGCCGCCACGAAGCAATGATTGTTTCCGAGTGCGAGCCGGATTTTCTTATTTTCAGAGCATGGCAGGACGGCATCGAAAACATTAAAGAGTTGACTTCTTGGTATAATGAAATGTTTTTAATCCAGTCGGCACTTTATCCGCAAGAAGACATCGATTACCAATCTTTTGAAACCGACTTTGTCATTTTGGATAAATAGTTGCAAAATATAAAAAGCAATAAAAAAATGCTTGCAAAATTTTAAAACTAGTGTATATCTGAGCGCACAAAATAATCACTTTTAAAATCGTAAATAGGAGAATTAAAACATGAAACAACTCGCAGGCTCTATCAAAATCGGCTGGGTTATCGAATACAAGGGTAAACCGTGGACCATTACCAAAGCACAACACATCAAACCGGGCAAAGGCGGCGCTTTCATGCAGGTTGAAATGAAATCTGTTGAAGAGGGCACAAAAACAAACGAACGTTTCCGCACGGAAGATAACGTTGAAAAAATGATGGTTGAAGATAAAGATTGCCAGTTTTTGTTTGAAGACAGCAACGGCTTGACTTTTATGGAAAACGAAACATTTGAGCAGTTCAATATGCCTGCCGACATTTTAGGCGATTCGCGCCCATTTTTAACAGATGGCATGGTTGTTCGCATATCCCACATCAACGGCCGTCCGATTTCTGTTGAATTGCCGCTTCAGGTTGTTTGCACGGTCGTTGAAACAGAGCCTGTCATCAAAGGCCAAACAGCAGCTTCTTCATACAAACCTGCCATTTTAGACAACGGTGTTCGCATTATGGTTCCGCCCTTTATCGGTGCGGGCGAAAAAATTGTTGTCGGCACAACAGAAGTCAACTATGTTGAAAGAGCCAAATAATGCCTTATATTTCCCCCTTACTCACAAACATTGTTGAAGCAACCAAAAAGTCTGCCTCATC
>DPKR01000059.1 GCA_003542415.1 Alphaproteobacteria bacterium
TCGAAAGCGTTTGCTTTTCACCAAACAAGAGCGGATTTCGATAAGATTTTTGTGCTGAAAGCAAATTGCCATGCTCATCATAAACGGAAGTTCCATGCTTGTTTGTTATGCTTGTTGTTCCGTCTGCATTTTTCTTCATGGAGGCAATTTCTTTGCCGTTTTTATCTTTCAATGTCTTTGTGCCGTCAGGGGAGGTAATCAAAAATTCATCATCTTTTAAATTATTGCCATTGAGCTTATCAATCAATTTTTCATCTTCTTTTTGGATTAACGCCACTCTGGTGTCATTTGCTTCCCCGCGAACCCAGTTTTTAAGTTGTGTACCGACTTTTTCTTTCTCTTTGGAATAGGTCATCGTCCCATCAGCATTCTGGACCACACGACGTGTAATCTTTTGTCCCAAAATATTGCGTTGCCCGAATAAACTTTTGTTCATTTCATAAACGGTATTGCCGTTTTTATCCGTTGTTGCTGTTCCGTTTTTCTTGATCCAATCATTTCTGATTTGTCCGACCTTTCTTTTCAAAGGAGTGCCGACAAAATGTTGCCCCGCCATTTTACCCATTTCGGCGCCACCTTTCAAGATTCCGAGAGCACCGCCTTGTCGAACCATTTTTCCTGTTTTGGGATCTTTTTTCTTGCTACCTATAGCAAGTCTTTCGCCTACTTGCGCAAAGAATGTTCCGGTTGATCTTCCGATTTTAAGATCCGGAGCGCTTGCAAAATTATTAGCTAAATCTTTTGCATTATCCAAGAATACCCAACCGAGTAAGCAAACCATCATAAGTTTCAATCCGTTAACACTCCAAAATGCAAGTCCTCGAATTGGATCAATAATGGATTCGTAATCAGTTCCATAAGATTCTACTTCTTTTAAGAAGCCGTCTACAACAGTAATGATGATGTATAAAATAATACTCATAAACACAAATTGGAAAATGGCGTTCATAAAGAAATTCCAAATCGTCTTAAGATATTGTGAGGTAATCTTAAATGCCCATGCGCCGATTGCTGCCGGCAATAATGCTGTTGCAATAGCCATATTTAATATGCAGTCAATCAAACACCAAGGAAAAGCAAGAAGCAAGATAAATCCAGATACAATTAAAAAATCACCTGTCAAAAGGTAGGAAAAATTAGGAATTAAATGGAAAACAATAGTCTCTTCGTCGCTCCACCCGATGCATCTGCATTCACGACCAAAAGCAATCAGCCGCCAAACGCCATCTTGCATCGCTTTGATTGAACATAATATATTTTGTCCCATAGAAACAGGCAGAGCTCCACTCGCCGTTTCATCAAGATCATTTTCAAAGCCATTTATACCTTCCAAGAATTTTGCAGAAGGCGAACACTTATTATCGTTATTCATCAGAGACTGAATATAGTTTGCTGCCGTATCAAAAATAGGCGAAATAGTGAGTTTCAAAACCTGTGCGTAACTGACTTTCAAAATGAGCACAACAATTAAAACTCTGAAAGTTTGAATCAATAATTCCTGAATCATTTTGCTCGGTTTTTTGACTTCCAACGCAGCTATTTGTTGCAAAACGAACCACGAAATCCAAATTGCAAATGCAACAATAACAACATTGATAATGCTATCTTTTAAGGCCTTATAGGTGCTTAAAGCAAGAGAACTCGCCGCATTGAATATAGTTTTAAATAAGGGACAAAAGAGACAATAATCGCTAGAAAGCAAAAAGTTTTTATAATCGCATCCCGTATTTTTTGCAGCACTTAAACCTTCTTCCTCAGAGGTCGAAATACCGGGTGGCGGATTTGTTACGGTTTTGTCTTTTTCAGCTTCGGGAGAAAGGGAAGTCCACTGATTTGTATTTGTTTTGCCGGTGCATTCTTTTTGGACATTGTATGAGCATCCGCCGCAAAAACTCTGAATATCATCGCAAAGCGGATTAATAATGGATGCGGTTTTAAGGGAGTTATATCCTTTATCAAAAGAGCCACTGTGAATTTCAAAGTGCAAGTGCGGTCCATAAGGGTGACAGGTTGATGTTCCCTGACCGTAGTCGCATAACTCATTTCTCGCCGTCACATAATTTGACCCGCCGACAAAGCCGATGACTTGTCCTTTTTTAACAGCTCCGCCTGTTACAGCATATTTTTTCATGTGCATATAAACGGTGATGTATTTATCATCGCACCCTGGGTTTGCATTTCCGGCAGAGCAGGCGCATTTTTTTGTGTGCTCAATGATAATTGTTCTTCCTGCGCCTCCCATTGGCTTTGCCCAAACAACCGTTCCATCAGCGGCTGCTGTAATGATTGTTCCTTCGTTAGCTGCATAGTCTGTTCCTAAGTGGTTACGGGGGGTAGGGTTTCCGCCGGCACCGTTTGCGCGATAGCAGTTTGTCTCGGCAACACGGTTAATGGCAGAAACAGGCATGGTATCAATACAAGAGCCTGATTGCGCATTTTTATTCATCACGCAGTTTGGATCAACATCATATCGCTTCCCGCTCGGACATTTTTCAGATAATTGCCCTTGGCTGTTCAAGGTTAGTTGGCAGGTGGAATTTTTGCAATCCGTTTTTTGACACGAAGAGCCAAAGTCAAAATTGTGTTGGTTGTTTTGTCCTTGAAAAGAATAAGAATCGGAGGTGTCGCTTGTTCCAAAAAATTGGGCCTGAACAATTTTAGCATCGCAGCTCAAAAGGAATACAACCAAGAGCAATTTTTTAAATATATTATAGAAAATTCTTGCTTTCTTCATTGCTTTATTCCTCTTCGTTTTTGTCCTTTTTGTGCGGCTTATTATGTTGCATCGTTTGGCCTGTTTTTTCTAAAATCACACCCGGAGCTTTCCACGCGTCTTTTAAAACGTCGGGGGCCTTATATAACCCGCGCTTGAATCTTGTCGGCACTTTTTGAATGTTGTAATATCCACGTATAGCATTATTAACGAGGCCATCCACAACAGAGCCGGTGACAAGCTTTGCCCCCATGCCGATTGTATTGACAACACCATTGCCAACTCCCGCCACCAATCCGGTTGGAACTTTTGTAACCGTGGCAAGAGCATCTGTTCCGAGCTTTAAAGAAAATCTCGCAATGCTCTTCCATGCTTTTTCAGGCCATTTATCATTGGCGTCTTTAGCAAGCTTTCCTGCATCAATAGAATCTTTGGTCTGTTTTTGAAGGTTGTTAATGGCGCGTAACAATCGTGCAGATCCTTTACCGGTATTTATTTTTTGTGTAAATTTATCTATGGATTGATAGATATTTTCAGTCTTAATAAGAGCCTCTTTCTTTTCCTTATCAATGTCTTTTAGTTTGCTGGTCATAACACCGATATCAGCACGACGGTTTTCATCAACGTTGTGAATTGTTTGTCCGACTTGTTGAACATTGCCCTTAAGTTTCTGCCATCTTTCAACGCGTGCTCTGTTAAGTTTCTGCCATCTTTCAACGCGTGCTCTGTATTTCGGATCGTTGGCCATTCTTTCTTCGCGTTTGCGCTGCTTTTCAGCCTGTTTTTGAAGTTTTTGCTGCTGAAGCAAAGTTTCTTTTTGTGCAATAGAGCTATTGACAGGAGCCATCGCTTTGTCATAAGCCTTTTGGATTGTGTTGTTAATATGTTTATTTTTGGCATCTCTGGCGTTTCTTAATGTTTCCTTCAAATTTTCTCTGTTTTCTTTGCCTCCTACAAGATTAGCTGCAGCAATACCGACACCATATTTCAATTTATTTGCTGTTTTGCTTAAAGCTGCAGTAACATCACGAGATGCTTTTATGCCCAATTTTTCACCTGTTTCTTTCGGGTTTCTGAAAGCTATGCCAATGTTTCGCACGCCATGTGATAAACCGGCTTTAATCTGAGGATGATATTTTCCCTGCAACAGATTTCCTGCTTTTTCAGTGACTTTTCCGGCCTGTGTTTTGGTAATATCGTGTGCAAGTGAAGCCACAGGCTGAACAACCTTTTGTTTGGCAAAATCCATTGCCTGAGTAGCAAGGTGGTGCATTGGGGAGCCTTCTTTTCCAAAAGCTTTCTCCGGAAAAAATTTGTTGGCAAAGTCATCGACCGCTGTGCCAATAAGTTTCATGCCATAGGCCAGCGCTGTCACCACAAGCAAAAGCGAAGTTGAACCAAGTGAAAAGTTTTCAGAAACAAAGTCTGTATCATTTTGTGTAATGGCAATGAATATATCTTTTAGACCGCCGAGTGACTGCGCAAGCATTCCAAGCGTGTAGGCAACACTGATTGCTAAAAATGGAAAAATAGCAGCGCTTTTTAAGAAAATGGAAATAAGGATGCTGAGCTTGTCTTTTGTTTTTTCAAAAGGCCACAAAGCAATACCGACTGGCATCAAGATAATGGCAAAACCGAGTTTGAATGATATATCAACCACATAAAAACAAATGCTCAAAACCATCATAAAGCCAAAAAAGTAGATAATAGCACCTGCCAGCCAAATCGGAACATCAGGATATGCAAAGAGATTAACGCCCATAATTTTCACCGAATGTTCGCCGGCGTGCGTTGCGTGACACATCAAAGAATCGCCTAAAATAGAAACAAACAAAATATTATCTGAAATTTTTTTGGTGGTATCATAAATCCCTACCAACACATCATCATCAATCACCCCATTGCCAAAGCCGTCATTTTTGCTGGAATATGATTGTGTGCTTTTTCGCAAGCTCTCACATTTGTCTGCTCGTTCCGAACGAGTATATGTTTGAGAATACTTATTTTTTGCGGCAGCGTGAACATTCGTAACCGGAGCAAAACAGCTGAATATAAGAGCAAAAAATGCAATCAACGCAAACTTTTTCATTCCATTTTCACTCCTTCCGGCACAAAATCTTGGATTTTCAACTCTTCTCCACTTGCAGAAACAATGTCTTTCACATTTGCTGAAATGGTGTTTGAAATATCCATTCCTGTTTTCATAATCGGAACTAAGGTGTAGTGTAAAATTGTCTCCAAACCTGAGTTTAAGATAACCATCGCCAAAACAACCTTAAAACACTGCACAAGAAACTGTTGAAGCATCTGCATTGGTTCAATGGTTGCAAAGGAAGAAACATTTTTTAAGGCAAAAAAAGCAAGCCAAATCATCATACCGACGAGTAATATGGCGTTTCCGGCCTGCTTTGAAACATTATAAGCTTTAGAAGCGGCCATCACAAAAGCAGAAGTCAAGGTTTGGACAACGGTGCAGCCATAGCAATTCGCATATTTGATAAAATAATTGTAAACAATGCAGCTGTCTCCATAAACTTTTCCGGATGTAAATAAACCATAGATGTGGTTTGTATATTGGTCACCCTTTAAACCTCCGCCCATAGCAAGCTCACAATCTCCGATAGGAGCGTTCATATCCACACATTTATAAACCTCCACCTTTGTTTGTCTCATACCAAGTGTTAAAACGGCGCCAACATAGTTCCATCCTGAATCTTTGAATTCTGTGCATGAAATGCACTTTTGCTTTGTAATAGAACATTCAACCTTTTCACCGCCTTTTTGTCCGTTTTGATATCCGCACAAAATTTTGCCGTCGCTCATTAACTTTTCAGCGTGTGCCGAAAAAGAGAAGAACAACGAAAAACCAATCAAAGCAAGGCAGATATAGAAAAAACTTCTTTTCATTTATGATCTCCCCGCTAATTGATTGATTCTATCCTGCGCTTTTTGGCGCACCTCTTTCATCTTCTGGAGGGTCGGATTTTCAGCAACAATTTTACCCAATCCGCCGGTCACGGCAGAAAACACCTTCTTTGCCATCCATGCGGCAAATTTTGCAACGCGTTTTTGGAAGTTTGTATTTCCGGCACCACCCACAATAGAATCTGCAAGCGCAACGGCAATAGTGCAACTCTTCAAAACTAAAAAGGCAATTAAAATAAGCGATAAAGGCATAACACCGAATTCGGTAAAATGTTCACGTTTGCTGAATAAGTCTGCGTTGTCAAACAAAATATACTGCATTGCCAATAAAGACATCGCAATCAAAACGGCAATAAAAGTGAGAATAGCTGCAGAGTTCAAAACAGATTCAAAGCCGATTTTAACCCACTTGCGGCTGAACTTAAATGGATAAGCCAAAACAAAACATGGTAACAAGATAATCATAATATTCATTCTGAAAATGCTGTCAATCATATAAAACACAAATGCAACCTTCACAATACCAAAAACAGCATACAATATCAAACCGCATAATCCGGATGATAATGATTTCATAGTCATCAAAAAGGTGCTTAGTTTAAAACCGATCTGCATTCTGTCGCTTGTTGCACATGCCAAACATTGCATCATCTCCGATGGTCCGTCCGGAAAAGCCTGTCCGGAGCCAAGTGTAACAGGCTGAAGCTCAGGGGCTTTGCAAACAAGGTTTTTATTGCTATAAATGAGACAGAAATTATTGTTTTCGTCGCCGAGGTAGA
>DPKR01000121.1 GCA_003542415.1 Alphaproteobacteria bacterium
AACCAAACAAAATTGGTTGGCGCTGAGGTCAAAGGTCCGCTTTTTGAATTTGCACCGCAAATTGATGAATATTTAAAAGCGCATTTGTTCGGTGATATTTTTGCGCGCGATAATGTGAGCTGGAAAACAAGAGAAATTGCAACTGTTGCAATGCTTGCTGTGCGCGATGGTGTTGAAGGGCAATTAAATGCACATATCGACATCGCCAAACACAACGGTGTTTCAAACGAAGATGTAGCGCAAATTTTGGATTTGGCTCGCTTTGAAAAAGCGCAAAATGTGCTTTTCGGCTTTGGGTTGCCAAATACGGCATATGCCAAATATTTTATCGGCAACAGTTATTTACAGCCACTGGTTTCTGAAGGCGTTGGTATTGCCAATGTGACCTTTGAGCCGAAATGCCGCAACAACTGGCATATTCATCACAAAGGAGGGCAGATTTTGCTTGTTGTGGCAGGGCGCGGTTGGTATCAGGAATGGGGAAAACCCGCGCAAGAATTAAAGCCCGGCGATGTGGTAAATATTGCTCCAGAAATTAAGCATTGGCATGGCGCGGCAAAAGACAGCTGGTTTACACATATTGCAATCGCCGTTCCGGCAGAAGGCAGCTCAAATGAGTGGCTTGAAGAAGTGGCAGACGAAGAATATAACAAATTAAAATAAAAAGGCTTTTTAATATGAAAAAAATACTTACATTTTTAACCGCAATTTTATTAAACTTTAATGCACATGCACAGGAGAATGATATGTCAAATTCAAAATCTATTGTTGTTTATTTTTCAAAAACGGGTGAGCAATATGGCGTTGGCACCATCACAGAAGGCAACACGGCTATTGTGGCCAAGATGATTGCTGATCAAACTGGGGCTGATTTGTTTGAAGTGAAGGTCAAAAATGACAGTTATCCGGCGGCTTATAAGGCTTTAACCGAAGTTGCTTTGAAAGAAAAACAAGCAAACGCACGTCCTGAATTTGAAGGTGATGTTGCCAATTTTGCAGATTATGATGTTGTCTTTTTAGGTACGCCAAACTGGTGGGCTGATATGCCGATGGTTTTATACAGCTTTATCGAATCGCATAACTGGCAAGGCAAAAAGGTTGCGCCGTTTGTGACCCACGAGGGAAGCGGACTTTCATCTATTCCTTCAAAAATCAAATCTGCAACAGGTGCTGAGGTTTTAGAGGGGTTGGAGATGTATGGACACATTGCCCAAAACAGCCGCGAAGAAGCATCCGGGAAGGTTGAGAGTTGGCTTAAAAAACTCGGGTTTTGAGTGTGCTCTAAAAGTTAAAATGCAAAAAAAACAAGATGGAGGAAGTATATGAAAGTTTTGCTGATTAACGGATCGCCGCACAAAAACGGATGCACATATACCGCTTTAAATGAGGTTGCCGAGACCTTGATCAAAAATGGTATTGAAACTGAAATTTATCATATCGGTATTAAGCCGATATCAGGTTGTATTGCATGTATGCAATGCAAAGAGAAGGGAAAATGTGTGTTTGATGACGGGGTTAATGAAATCGGTTCCAGATTGGATGAGTTTGACGGGCTTGTTTTGGGCTCGCCTGTTTATTATGCGGGGCCAAGCGGGCAAATTTGTTCGTTTTGCGACAGGTTGTTCTTTTCTTATGCCTCAAAAATGGCTGGGAAATTAGCCGCTGCCGTTGTTTCTTGCAGGAGGGGTGGTGCGACAGCTTCTTTTGATCGCTTAAATAAATATTTTACAATCAGTAAAATGCAAGTTGTCGGCTCGCAATATTGGAATATGGTTCATGGTTTCACACCCGATGATGTTAAAAAAGACAAAGAGGGTTTGCAAACAATGCGCACTTTGGGACAAAGTATGGCATGGCTTTTGAAGTGTATTGAGCTTGGCAAACAACACGGCATTAATCGGCCGGAATATGAACTGACTGTGTTTACGAGTTTTCCGGATGGAAAGTAGAACTTTAACTTTATATGGAGAAAATATATGAAATTTTATGCTTTAGGATTGAGTGCTTTTATGGTTTTGATGGCAGCAAACGGGTCTTGTTTTGCGGCAGACGGTGAGAGCAGCTGGGATAAGGTTTTTGAAAAAAGCGATTTGGTTGATGTGAAGAAAGTGCATTTTACAAATCGTTTTGGCATTGAACTGACCGGCGATTTATATGAGCCGAAAAATAAAAGTGAAGAGAAAATGGCGGCTATTGCCGTTTCAGGACCGTTCGGGGCTGTTAAAGAACAGTCTTCGGGGCTTTATGCGCAAGAGCTTGCCAAACGCGGCTTTGTTGCGCTCGCGTTTGATCCGTCATTTACGGGCGAATCGGGCGGCAATGTGCGCAATGTGGCATCACCCGATATCAACACAGATGATTTTTCGGCTGCTGTTGATTATTTGACAACTTTGCCTGAAGTTGATGCCGAAAAAATCGGTATTTTGGGGATTTGCGGTTTTGGCGGTTTCGGGCTCAATGCCGCTGCGCAAGACACGCGAATCAAGGCAACGGTTGCTTCAACAATGTATGATATGACGCGCGTTTCTGCCAAGGGGTATAACGATTCAATGAGTGAGGAAGATTTATATCAGTTGCGCGAAAGTTTAAACGCACAGCGCACAAAAGATTATCAGAACGGCACATTTGAAGGAGCGCCTGGCTTGCCTGACAAACTAACTGGAGAGGAACCGCAATTTGTAAAAGATTATTTTGACTATTACAAAACACCACGCGGTTTTCACAAGCGTTCAATCAATTCAAACGGACATTGGAATACAACATCTTCATTGTCACTTATTACACAGCCGATTTTGGCTTATGCCGGCAATATTAAGAATGCGGTTTTGATTGTGCATGGGCAAAATGCGCACAGTCGGTATTTTGGTGAAGATGCGTTCAAAAAGCTCAAGGGTGATAATAAAGAGCTTTTGATTGTTGAGGGTGCAAATCATGTGGATTTGTATGACAATATGCAAAAAATTCCGTTCGATAAAATTGAGAGCTTTTATAAAACTTATTTGAAATAAGATATTGTGTTCGATAAGAGCCGCCAAAAATTGCTTGGCGGCTTTTTTTGACAAAAAATATTGATTTTTTTTAATTTTATGCTAGGCTTTTTTATATAGTCTATAAAAAAGATGAAGCAAAGGAAAATCTGATGGATAGAGATGCCCTAAAGCAAAAAATAAAAGAAGATGCTTCTAAAATCAAATCTGACTTGCAAGGTAGGTTGGATTCAATTGATTGGAAAGAAAAGCGTAAAAGGGTTCGGGCATTTTTTAAAAAGACCGGAAAGGCTTTTTATAAAGAGTTTCAAAAATTGCCTAAAAAAGTTCGTCGCGGTGTGATTGCTGCGATTGTTGTTGCCGGTGTTCTGACGCCAAAAATGATACAAAAATATTATAATGCGCAAAGAAAGGAATTTCGAACAGAAAAGCAAATTAAAGAAGACCAAACCTATAATGATAATATCAGACAAGAGCTTAAGAAAAAATATGTGATTTCAGACAGACAAAGCTTTGATGAACTTTATGAGGCAGCACTTCCTTTGGTTCAAATGTCTTTGTTCTGTGTTGAATGTTGCGCAATAGATCCTTATGATGTTGACGGAAAATCCGGTTTAAATACGGCAGCAATCGGGTTGTGCTATTATCCGGAAAACGGGAATCCTGAGAGCAGAAAATGGATTAAAACATCAACATATATTGAAAGATATGGGGCTGCTAAAGAAACAGTTGAGTCCGCTTTAAGAAAGGTTGATGGTTGGTATCGGTGTTTGGACGGAGGCGCTGTTTGTGACCAAATGTATCGTTTGTTGCAAGGATCAGAGCTTACCGTTCATGAGTTTGCAGCTATTGCATCGCTTCGATATCAAAGTAAAAGAAGAGGGATGGAATTATGTGATTTTGTGAAAAAAAATTATCAAAATCCGATTTTGTGTGCGCAAAAAATAGTTTCTTATTCCGCTCCGCAAGGTTTTCCGGGAGATTCCAAAAGACGTATGCATGAAGCGTGCCTTTATTTGAATGAGGATAATTATGTTCAACAAATGCATCAATTTCGAACAAAGTTTATAAAGTTCAGATATGGCGGGAATGGTTATTCGGCACCTGTGATGAATATAAAACCGAAAGATGTTTTAGTATTGAAAAATGCTATACTTTCAGGTGATTTGGTTGCAATTCAGGAAGA
>DPKR01000055.1 GCA_003542415.1 Alphaproteobacteria bacterium
CGAAGAGGTCGCTGGTTCGAGTCCAGTCAATCCGACCAAAATTAAAAGCCTATCCTTGTGATAGGCTTTTTGTTTTGGTTTGAAAATGAATGACCGCTCGAACCAGCGAGAAAGCTGGTTTGACTACAAGGCAAAGGCGCAAGAGAGTGCGCCGGTCGCTTGAAAAGCGATTGCCGCAGTGAACGTGCAAATATTTGAAAAATATTTGCTAAGTAGTCCAGTCAAAAGGGCCATTTACATAACATAGAAAGTGCATACTTTCTATGTTATTTTTTTATCCCAAACAATTTAATTATGTTTTTCAATGAGTTGATGAAAAAAAATCATGATTCTTTTTTTAAATATTTAGGTGGAATATAGCCGTCTCTAAGCACAATCAGATAATGGCGCACCACAGCATACAATAAATCTTTGGCAGTATTGACTTTTTCCCAAGTTAAAGGCGATAAGTCAATGTCTTCCGGTCTAACCTGAAAGAATTTTTCATTGTAGCCGCCAGCATCAGAGCCGTTTTTGCACCAAATAGATTCTACAAGTCCATCCTTGATTAAATCTTCAAGTTCAAATGAAAATAAAACGGAACGATCAACAATCGCTTTTAATGCCGAATCATTTCCTTGCCATTTTATTGGCTCGGTTAAACAGGATATTGCCCGACTGCGACCGATAAAAGTCTTATCAAGCCATGCCATAATATCATCACGATTTTCCGAGCCGGCACGATGCGCATAAGCATGCAAATTCCTAGGGCTCTTTGATATTGAAAGCAAACCTATTTCTTTTACGGTATTTTCTTTTGGTGCGTAATGATATAATTTCATGAATTGCTCCTTTTCATCTTTCAAAACCACCCGATTAGTATAAAGAATATCCACAAAAATTAAAAGATAAATTTTTGATGGTATCTTTTTCCTGATTTAGGGGTAGTGTGCACGACCAAGATACAAAGACCGCCTTTATGGCGGTTTTTTTCTTTTACTTCCAAGCACTTATAAGAGATCGAATATCCAACTGTCAAAATCAGCCATTTGCATACTTTTAAAAGAAAAATCCTTAATTTTCAATGCCCGCTCTTTGAGAGTTTCAAACACAAATCCCTGGAAACAGGTTTGAAAATTTTTGCACATAACAACTTAATTTTCACCTCAATTTTTGATTAAACAAAGAAGTTAATTTAGCGTTGCAGATTTTGTATGAGAATAGGTATCGAATATATCAAAAATCTGTTTCAGGTCCGTTCGAAAATCAGTTTGGCGGTTCTGGAAAGAATTGTTGGAGCAATATGAATAAAACCCTACAAAATTCTTGCTTTCCACTTCATTGTATGATATGAAGGTTGAAAAAGTGAAAGGATACAGCATGAAAACAATAATCAATCGCCGACAAATTCTTGTGAAACTATATACCATATGCGTTTTCGGTATCTGTTTCCTGACAGCGGTCTATCTGCCCGTCGTAAAAAAATGGGTGCTGCCGCCGACAGTCACCGTTTTGATGTCAACTTATAACCGCGCTGCAGCCTTACCGACGGCTATTGAGTCCATTCTGGGGCAGACGTTCACAGACTTTGAATTCATCATCATCAACGACGGCTCCAAAGACAATTCCGATGAAGTCATCCGCTTTTATGCCGAACGGGACCCGCGGATTATATACTTAAAAAACAGAAAGAATAAAGGGCTTATTTACTCGCTGAACAGGGGGTTGGATAAAGCACGGGGGCGTTACATCGCCCGCATGGACGATGACGACAAATCCGTTGCCTTCAGGTTGGAACGACAGGTTTTGGCCATGAGGATCTATCCAGAAATTACGGTGATGGGCACCGGTATCTTGGATAAAGATTCCATTCCCGAGAAAAATGATAATATCCCCGTCATCGAATCGCCGGATAAAATGGAACTGGAGACCTATTTCTCGTCGGGACTCGCGCATCCGACCATTATGATTCGGCGGGACTTTTTGGAAAAAAATCATATTCGATACAATCCGGATTACCTGTACGCCGAAGATTGCGGATTATATAAAGATATCCTAAATCAGGGCGGAAAATTGTCTGCTCTGAACGAAGGGTTGTTACATTTCGGCTACATTTCGAATCTATGGCATCCTGACGAATATTATAAAATACAAGAGGAAACATTTAAAAAAATACAAAAGGAAAAACTGGCTCCTTTCTTTGATGCACCTTATGAGATGTTGGGGACATTCAAAAGCATCGAAAATAAGTGCGAAATCCTGAAAAAAATGGTGGCGAACAATCCGAAAAAGAAAATCCTAAATCAAGGGGCATTAGAGGAAATGCAGGCCATGGTATGCGCTAATGCAATCGATATGAGCAGAGCCGTTTTTGTCAGGCACCCCCATTGGGAAGACCACGTTGTTATCAATGATGACGGAACAATATTCCGTCTTGACAAGCGATCGGAAACAGGCAAAATTCAAAAAAATGACGACGGAACAGTAACCATATATTGGAATCAGTGGGGACCTGAAATTTATCGTATTCAAGATGACAAGCATTATGTCTATGATGAAGATAAGAACTCAAAACTGAATTCATAATTCGATTTGACGAAAATTTGATTTTTGGAACAAATCCAAGTAAAATAGAGGAAGTGGAGGTTTCAAATATTCTATACGATAATGTTATGAACAAAGAAACCCTTGAGGGGAAAAGCCTTGTTTATGTAAAAGCAAAAGAAAATTCCTCTTGTCCGGTGCTTTCAAACGGTCTATAGACATATCAAGTGCCAGAAAGCCCTACCGAAATGAGCGAAACGATGATGCAGATTTTTTATAAAAAAATCAAATCAGTCCACTCAAAAAGAAAAAGAAAAACAAAAGCTAAAAAAAGCACAACAAGTTTCATTGTTATGCTTTTTTGAGGTTTCAAAAATTAATTGCAATAAATCGAATAGCTTTCCGGTGCATAAATGCCCATTGTCATACTGTTCATAAATGAATCGTAAAATGTCCAATTAGCCTCGATGGAATTGATACCTCTTATCGGGCAAACGTTTGCCAGATTATAATTTTTTTCTTGAAACATTCCCCATAAGAAAAAATGGCTCCTGCCTTTATATGAGGGCGCGGTTTTCACCTCCGGTTGTTCACTCAAATTAAAACGCATAATATGGTCACTGCCACACGCAGACAACGCTAAGACAAGGCCGAGAGAAATTAAAATTTTTTTCATGTGTTGTCCTCTCTTGATGAAAAATATAAGTGGTTATTCACTTTTATTGTTCTATAATAAATAGGATGATATGTCAACAGCATTATAAAAAGCTTGCTTTTACCGCAATGATCGATATGATTATGCTTAGATAACGGAGACGAGGTTATGCCGACACTGGAGCAAATTAAACAACGAGCCCTTCAAACCCCAAAAAAACAAAAACCGAAAGCATTAAAAAAATTTATTTTAATCATTCTCGGCGCAGCGTTCGTTTGGTTCATATATACGCATTTTATAGCTACAAAATTTTTGAACATCCCGGACAACGCATACACAAAAAGCTATTTCAAAGAACTTTTTGATACCCCGTATAAAAAAGTTGTTTGGTTGGGAGCTGATTGCCCTGTAAGCAAACGAAAAAAAGATATCATCAACAAGCTGATGAAAGAAACAGCCCTCAACAAATATTATCAGCATCGCCCGTTTTTACAAAACTCTCTTTATATTGAACCGACAGATAAATTAGGACATTTGATTGTTCAAAATTGCTCCTCAAGCATTTGTCTGATAAACCCACTGACAGGAAAAATTGCTCAAACAACTGAGCCAAAATTGATACAAGATATGATGAAATATTTATCTGATGAAAATTGGTGAATTTTATTTGTTGACAAAAAGACGAAAATATGATATAAACTTGAATAGAATTGTATAACAATGTCAATTATTTAACAGTTATGACAAGAAAACAAATTTTGGACCAGCTCCAAGAAGAGCTTTCCTTCGGGCTTGTAAAAGAGGGATACTGTAAACGTATCGGGAACATCTTCTTCCGCGCCGGACACTCTGGTTGCGTGCAAAGGGATGTCGTCTACTACGGCTCCAAGCGCTATGGGCTCAATTTTGAGCTCATCGCGATGGACTGGAGCTATTTTACAGGTTCTAAGAACCACGCCCTCGCCCTACAGGAAGCCTTCGGCGGAAAAGCTTATCCTTCGGAGTATGTCTCCTGCGTTGACGGCATGGATCTCTGGATCTGGGAAGGCCCCGAACGCGAAGAGCAAAAAGAAGAAAGCCTGCATGGCACACCTCACTGCCTCGATTTTGAGGAAATCAAAGCAGCCCTGTTTGACTAGCTAAAAACAAACAAAAGCGTGATGTTTTAACACATCACGCTTTTTGTTTTAATTTCTGTTGATCCACCATGAAGCAATACCAATGTAGATAAGCATCAGGATGAACGGGGCACTTAAACCGCAGGAAACCCACATGAGGATTTCAAGATAAGGCACCCAACCTGCCATGGCTGTAACACTTGAGGCCACAATGTAGACAATAGAGGTTACAACAGCCACCGGAAACGCAATGCAGAAAAGCATAGTCACCGTTCCGATAAATTTTCCAATAGTATCAGGATCCATATATATAAAATTTAAATAATTGTTTCATAACTTCGTTTGTCTTAAATTTATGACAAAAAAATGAAAAATGCAAGAATTTTTTTTAAGCTGGACAGATGAAAAAAAGCGTGATAACCTTGAATTCCTGTACGGTGAAAGGATTAAAAAAAATGGTAAACGCATTAAAAATGGCGCGTCCGTATACACTTATTGAAGAAATTTGCAACTGCTCCATACACGGCTTAGGCATTATTTTGAGCATTGCAGGATTGGTGATTTTGGCGGCCTTTTCTTCGGTTTACGGCAACGCATGGACGATTGTTTCAACCGTGATATTCGGTTGTTCGATGATTTTGCTTTATACGGCTTCAACAATTTATCACGCGATTCCGAGCGAGCGTGCGAAAAAAGTTTTGAAAAAATTTGACCATATTTCGATTTATTATTTGATTGCCGGCTCATATACACCGTTTTTGCTCGTGAACTTACGCGGTACAATCGGTTGGACGATTTTCGGCATTATATGGTTTTTGGCGCTGCTTGGCACAATCTTGAAACTCGTACTTCCCGCAAACGGCACAAAAATATGGTCTGTCGGGCTTTATTTATTGATGGGTTGGCTCATCATTTTTGCAACCAAACCTTTAATTGAAAATTTGAACCATCTCGGACTTGTGTTTTTGGTTTTGGGCGGCTTGTTCTACACCGGCGGCGTTGTGTTTTATGTTTGGAAAAGCAAAAAATTCACCCACGCGATTTGGCACTTTTTTGTGCTCGCCGGCACAATTATGCACTTTTTTGCCGTTTTATACGGATGTGTGTTGATCTAAAAAAAGAACCTCATGTGAGGTTCTTTTTTTTTCTAACTTTCAACGCGTTTTGGTTTGTTAAAGTAAAAATATTCGGCAATTTCAAACGCACCGTAAAACACCATATATAAGCCCATCAGGGTACTGATGGCAATGGTGCCGACAAGAGGATATTGAATAATCAAAAAACCGAACACGATGCCTAAAACACCAAGCGCCATGCTCCAGCCCCACGGCAGATCCTGACGGCCGAATTTATAGGCACTCACAATTTGAGCCGCACCGACTGCTAAGCACCAAATGGCAAAAACAATCGGCAAAGTGGCCGCTGTGATGCCCATGTTTGAAACCAAGACAATACCGATGAGCACATCTAAAAAACCGACGAATGTCCACCAGCCGTTATCGGATTCTAAGGAAGATGTGATATAGCCGGCACCGACAACAATCAGTGCCGCACCCAAATAGAGCGCTAGGGCGATCAAGCTGATTTCGGGATTAAACCATAAGAAAAAGCCGATTAAAATCATCAAGGCTCCCGCAACGGCATGCCAAAAACCGGCACAGCAGCGATATTTCATCGGTTTTTCTTTTTTTATTTCTACTTCAACCATAATTTTTCCTTTCAAAATATTAAAACAAACACAAAACGATATAAGCACTCTTTTTTTATTTGAAAGTTCTATTTAAAAAAAATATCTGAAAACTATATCAAAAAGGCAATTTTAATTTTAAAGGAGAAAAAACATGAACAAAACTTTATCAGCCCTCACTATTGCCTTGATGATGGGCGTATCTGCCGCAGCAATGGCCGGCGATCACGGCAAAAAAATGATGGGCGGCTTTAAGCAAGATGTGTCAAAAATGGAGGTTTCGACCGTGCAAAATGCTCAAGGCATGGCTGAAGACACAATGGTCGTTTTACAAGGAAATATTTCTAAACGGCTCAAAAAGAACAAATATTTGTTCAACGACAACACAGGTGAAATCATCGTTGAAATTGAAGGCTACACATGGAACGGGCAAGATGTTTCACCTCAAGATGTTGTGATGATTGTGGGTGAAATTGACAAAGATGATAATGTCAACATTGTAGAAGTTGATGAGATTATGATGGCCCCGCAAAACAACAATACTAAAACGACAAAATAAAATAAAGCCCCTTTAATCAGGGGCTTTTTTTATAAAAAAATCTTGTAGAGAAAAAATCTATTAGTATAGAAAAAGCTCAAAGATCCTTTATAATAGCGCTAACAAAAGGATGAATATGAGCAAGATTGTCGGGGTGATGCTGCCCCTGCCCTTTAACAGTGTTTTTGACTACTGCGCGCCTGATGAAGTAAAGCTTGGCGATGTGGTACGTGTGCCTTTCGGCAAAGGAGTTGAAACAGGTGTTGTTTTCAAACTAGAGAAAACAGCGGATTTAGATGAAAAAAAAATCAAAGCCATTATCAAAATTTTGCCCTACCGCTTAAAACCCTCACTCATCAAATTTATAGAGTGGGTTGCAAAATACAATCTCGCTTTTTTAGGCCTCGTTTTGAAAATGGTGCTCTGCGCCAAAAATGCTTTTGACGACCCTAAAATGCATATTTTGTACAAGCTCACAGGGAAAACTCTCGCTGAGGCCAAACTCAAAAATTCGGACGCCAGGTGGCATGTCATTGATTTGTTAAAACACGCACCTTATTCTAAGGCTGAAATTATGGCAGGCGCAGGTGTTTCGGCAAGCGTTGTCACAACATTGATTGATGCCGGCATTTTAGAGCCGATGCCCGTTCAAAAGCAAAAGAAAAGTCAAGATTTAAATTTTGAAGGCACGAATGTTCAGTTAACCGATGAACAACAAACCGCAGCTGACTTTTTGATAAAAAGCCAAGAAACAGGTTTTAATGTGACCTTAATCGACGGGGTGACGGGTTCGGGCAAAACGGAAGTCTATTTAACCGCCGCTATCAATGTTTTGAAAAAAGGCAAGCAGGTTTTGATTTTGGTGCCGGAAATTGCTTTAACAACGCAATGGCTGGAACGTTTTGAAAAAAGATTCGGCGTCAAGCCTTTTAAGTGGCACAGTGCTTTAAACCCATCCGAACGGCGCGATACATGGAAAGCGGCTTATGACGGCACGGCAAAAGTTTTGGTCGGGGCAAGAAGTGCGCTCTTTTTGCCTTTTGCTGATTTGGGTTTGATTGTTGTTGATGAAAGTCATGATCAAACATTCAAACAAGAGGATATGGTCAACTATCAGGCGCGTGATATGGCTATTGTGCGAGCCAAACTTGAAAATATACCGATTATTTTATCGACAGCAACGCCTGATTTGGAAACACTCGTCAATATTGAAGAAGGAAAGTACCAATCCGTTGTCTTAAAAAACAGGTATGCAGCCGCCGCAATGCCCGAAATCAAAATTATTGATTTGAAAAAAGACAAGCCGCAAAAGGGAGTTTGGGGAACTTCATGGCTCGCACCAAGCTTAGTTCAAGCCTTAAAAGAAAACCTCGAAAAAGGCGAGCAATCTATGCTCTTTTTAAACAGGCGCGGTTATGCCCCCTTGATGATTTGCAGAGATTGCGGCACAAAAATTCAGTGTCCGAACTGCACCGCGTGGCTCACCGAACACAGAAGCAAGGGCAAGCTTATATGTCACCACTGCGGATATATGATGAACACACCGAAAACCTGTCCCGAATGCGGCTCTGAAAGTGGGCTTGCCGCTTGCGGACCGGGTGTGGAACGCATTGCTGAAGAGGTGAAATTCCGCTTTCCTTTGGCAAAAGTTGAAATTTTATCTAGCGATACGACAACTTCGCTCAAAACTGTTTCTGAAGTGATTTCTAAAATGGAAAGAAAAGAAATTGATGTGCTTATCGGCACACAGATTTTAGCAAAAGGTCACCACTTTCCTTTATTAACACTTGTCGGGATTATTGATGCCGATTTAGGGCTCATGGGCAGCGATTTAAGAGCTTCAGAACAGACTTTTCAGCTTTTGTCGCAAGTTTCGGGCAGAGCGGGCCGTGGCGCTAAAAAAGGCACTGTATATTTGCAAACCTTATGCCCTGAAAATGCCGTTTTAAAAGCCATTGTTGAAAACAATCGGGAAGCTTTTATTTCAATTGAAAAAAAAGCACGGCTTATGCTTGGGCTTCCACCTTTCGGAAAGCTCGCTGCAGTTATTGTGAGCTCTTCAAACGAACAAACGGCTGAAAAAGCAGCTTATCATTTGGCTAAAATCGCGCCGCATTACACAGGCGTTTCACTCTTGGGACCTGCTCCGGCACCGATTTATATGTTAAGAGGAAAATTCAGATACCGCTTGCTTTTGAAAACATTAAAGACTATAAATATACAAGCCGTCATTCAGACGTGGCTTAAAGATTTGAATCTGCCATCATCTGTTAAGGTTGAAGTTGATATTGACCCTTATTCATTTATGTAAGAAAGAAAAAAATGAAAAAAGAACCTATAAAAAACATTGCCAAACAATATGCTTTAAGTCTTTTTGATGCTGCCGAAGAACAAGGAAAAATCAAACAAGTATGCGATGACATACAAAAACTCGAAGTTATGTTAAAAGATGATGTCATCTTAAAAGATTTGAATTCTCCTTTAATCAAAAAAGCACAAAAAAATGAGCTTATTGCTTTGATATCAAAAACATTGAAGTTAAATATCATCACAACAAATCTTCTAAAAGTTTTGGCAGACAATAAACGTTTTGATGTTTTAAAAGAAATTTTCGGAGCCTTTGAAGACATAAATCTTAAAAAAAGCGGTATACTCAAAGTTTTGGTTGAAACAGCCGAGCCTCTGAGCGCCACACAAGAAAAAAAGCTTAAAGAAGGCCTTCAAAAAAAACTCAAAAAAGATGTTATTCTGTCTTATAAATTAAATGAAAATTTACTTGGCGGACTTATTTTGTATTACGATTCTGTTCAAATTGACGATTCGATTAAAAGCAAACTAAAAACTATGGAACAAATGATGAAAGGTTTGAAATAATGGCAGGTAAAGCTGACGAAATATCTTCAATCTTAAAAGAAAAAATTGAAAGCTATGAGATCAAAACAGACTTAAACGAAGTTGGTCACGTTTTATCCATCGGTGACGGAATTGCTTTAGTTTATGGCTTGGATCAGGTTCAAGAAAGTGAGATGGTTGAGTTTGAATCCGGCGTTAAGGGAATGGCTCTGAACTTGGAAGAAGAAAGTGTTGCTGTTGTGATTTTCGGCGATGACGAGAGCATCAAAGAAGGCGATATTGTCAAACGCACAGGAAAAATCGTCAGCGTTCCGGTAGGTTTTGAGCTTTTAGGCCGTGTGGTCAACGCATTGGGCGAGCCGATTGACGGCAAAGGCAAAATCAACGCCAAGCAATTCTCAAATGCAGAAATCAAAGCACCGGGCATTATTGAGCGTAAAAGTGTGCACGAACCGGTGCAGACAGGCTTAAAAATCATAGATGCTTTAACACCGATTGGCAGAGGTCAGCGCGAACTGATTATCGGCGACAGGCAAACAGGCAAAACATCTATCATTTTAGACACAATTATCAACCAAAAGCATATCAACGAAAATGCAAAATCTGAAAAAGAAAAGCTTTATTGCATTTATGTTTCCATCGGGCAAAAAAGAGGATCGGTTGCACAGGTTGTCAAAACACTAAAAGACCACGGCGCAATGGATTATACAATTGTGGTGGCGGCAACAGCATCAGAGTCCGCCCCGCTCCAATATATTGCACCTTATGCCGGTTGTGCAATGGGTGAATATTTCAGAGACAACGGCTTACATGCCATTATCTTTTATGATGATTTATCAAAACAAGCAACGGCTTATCGTCAAATGTCTTTACTCATTCGCAGACCGCCCGGACGTGAGGCATATCCCGGTGATGTGTTTTATTTGCACTCAAGGCTTTTGGAAAGAGCGGCAAAATTAAACGACGATTTAGGCGGCGGATCGTTAACGGCTATGCCGGTTATTGAAACGCAGGCAGGCGATGTTTCGGCCTATATTCCGACCAATGTGATTTCTATTACAGACGGACAAATCTTTTTGGAAAACAATTTGTTTTATCAGGGTATTCGCCCTGCTGTTAATGTCGGCATTTCCGTCAGCCGTGTAGGCTCGGCAGCTCAAATCAAAGCCATGAAGCAAGTGGCAGGCACAATGAAGCTTGATTTGGCACAATATCGAGAGATGGTTGCTTTTGCACAGTTTTCATCTGATTTGGATGTTTCTACCAAAAAACTCATCAATCGCGGTGCGCGTTTGACTGAGCTCTTGAAACAGCCGGTTTACCACCCCATGCCGGTTGAAGAGCAAGTTGTTTCAATTTTTGCGGGTGTCAACGGGTATTTGGACAGGCTCGAAATTAAAGATGTGAAAAAATTTGAAAAAGACGCACTCCAAAATTTGAAGGAAAAACATGAAGATTTGCTTAAAAAAATTCGTGATCACAAAGAGTTGACGGATGAAATCAAAGCAGAACTTAAAACCTTTTTTGACACATTTACCACTCAATTTGAAGCTCAAAAAGAGGCAGCTTAATGGCTAGTTTGAAGGAATTACGATCCAGACTGAGTTCAGTCAAATCAACCGAGAAAATCACAACGGCAATGAAGCTCGTTGCGGCCTCTCGTTTGCGTAAAGCCCAAACAGCATTAGAAAAAAACAACAACTATACCACCCTTATAGAAAACACTGTTGCGCGTATTTTAGTTTCATACAAAAAGGAAGAAATCGAAAGGAAAATCAAACATATATTACCACCGATTTTTGCTCACAAAAAAAATACGCAAAACTATGTGTTGATTGTTTTTTCATCTGAGCGCGGACTTTGCGGCAGTTACAACCAAAATGTGGCAAAAGCTGCGGCAAAACGCGTTCAAGAGCTCAAAAAACAAGGCAAAAATGTTAAAATTGTTTGCTACGGTAAAAAGGCTTATGACATCTTAAAAAAGAATTACGCTGACCTGATTGCACACCATGAGGCCTCTTTTGCAAGCGGCGGCATTTTTTATGACGAAGCGATTCAAATGATTGAGAAAATTATGAATTTAGCAAAAAAAGGTGGGTTTGATGTGGTTGAAATTGTGCACAGCAGTTTTAAAACGGCGGTATCAAGAGAGATGGTTGCCATGCAGATTTATCCCCTCAAAATTGATACACAGAATTTAGATGAGCATATTGATCATGTGGGTGATGCTTATTTTGACTATAAACCTTCAAGAGAAGAAGTGCTTGAAAAAACAGCAAATAAACTCTTAACGGGACGTGTGTTTCGGGCCATGCTGAGCGCTGAAGCTTCCGAGCAAGGGGCTCGGATGATGGCAATGGACAATGCCACCCAAAACGCCAAAGAAATGATCAAAGATTTGACCTTAAAATACAACACCATCAGACAATCAGCCATCACAACCGAGTTAAATGAAATTATTTCAGGTGCTGAAGCCATTTAAGAAAAGGAAAACGATATGAAAAAGAAAACGGAAAGCCAAGTTAAAACAAATAAAAACGGACTTATTTCACAGGTGACCGGCGCGGTTGTTGATGTGAAGTTCGACACAACAGAAGATTTGCCGAACATTTTAACGGCTTTGGAATGTGATAATCACGGCAAAAAGCTCATTTTGGAAGTGGCTCAGCATATCGGCGACAATGTGGTGCGCACCATTGCCATGGATTCAACAGACGGATTGAGCCGCGGGCTTCAAGTTGTTAACACCGGAAAGCCGATTGAAGTTCCCGTCGGGCCAGAGCTTTTGGGGCGCATTATCAATGTGACAGGCGAAGAAATTGACGGCAGAGGCAAAATCAAAGCGAATTTGAGCGCCCCTATTCACCGCGATGCACCGGCATTTGTTGAACAATCAACCGAAACCGAAATTTTGGTGACGGGAATCAAGGTTATTGATTTGCTTGAACCTTACTTAAAGGGCGGAAAAATCGGCCTTTTCGGCGGTGCAGGTGTTGGAAAAACCGTTTTGATTCAAGAGCTGATACACAATGTGGCGTTAGGTGCAGGCGGATATTCTGTTTTTGCGGGGGTTGGCGAGCGCACAAGAGAAGGCAATGACCTTTATCACGAAATGATCAATTCGGGCATTATCGACTTAAAAGGTGACAATTCAAAAACCGTTCTTGTTTACGGGCAAATGAACGAGCCGCCGGGAGCACGTGCAAGAGTGGCCCTGACAGGTTTGACACAGGCCGAATATTTCAGAGATGTGGCTCATCAAGATGTGTTGTTTTTTGTGGACAACATCTTCCGCTTCACACAAGCCGGTTCGGAAGTTTCGGCGCTTTTGGGACGTATTCCTTCCGCGGTTGGCTACCAACCGACACTCGGCACGGATATGGGCACCATGCAAGAGCGCATCACCTCAACAAAAGACGGCTCAATCACATCTGTGCAAGCTGTTTATGTGCCGGCAGACGATTTGACAGACCCTGCGCCGGCAACAACCTTTGCGCACCTGGATGCCACAACCGTTTTATCACGCAAAATTTCGGAGCTTGGCATTTATCCGGCTGTTGATCCTTTGGATTCGACAAGTCGTGCATTATCGCCCGATATTGTTGGCGAGGAGCACTATCAGGTGGCACGCGGTGTGCAAGAAATTTTGCAAAAATACAATTCGCTTCAAGATATTATCGCCATTTTGGGTATGGACGAACTTTCGGATGAAGACCGTTTGACTGTTGCAAGAGCGCGCAAGATTCAACGCTTTTTATCGCAGCCTTTCCATGTGGCAGAAGTGTTTACCGGCACAAAAGGCGTGTTTGTGAACAAAGAAGACACCATCAAAGGCTTTAAGGGCATTTTGGAAGGGCTTTATGATGATTTGCCGGAACAAGCTTTTTATATGGTCGGCACCATTGAAGACGCCATCGAAAAAGCCAAAAAAATGAGCGAGGCGGCTTAAAAATGGCAATAGGCTTAAAAATATATTTGCCGGACAGGGTTTTTGTGCAAACAAAAGCAGACAAAGTTTTACTCCCTGTGATTGAGGGCAATTTGACAATTATCAATGAGCGTGCGCCGCGTTCGCAGCTTTTGACCGAAGGGGTTGTTGCGCTCTTAGATGAAAACAACAATGCTTTCAAAAAGTGGAAAATCGGCGGCGGGGTGGCAGAGATTGCTGAAGATATATGCCAAATTGCCGTTGAGCAAATTGAAGAAATATAAGTCAAAAAAATCTATTGATTCTTTTTATGGCCTCTCTTGCATAAGGGAGGCTTTTTTATTTGACTTTTGATACAAAACCATGCATAATGGGTGATGTAACCAAAATGGTTATGGTGTTTGATAAACATCTTCAACAACAAGGACTCCTCTCAGGGGGAGTGAACGAATAAGGTTTTCCAAATAAGTTCATCTGTGTTGTTGCAGTTTATCAGCTCCTCCATTTTGAGTTTTTCAAAATGGATTTTTTTAATATTACAACAGGACGAAAATAAATGAATAACTTTCAACTAATAGGCACAATTTCAACTATATTTTTTATAAAACTAATATCAATTTTTATATTTCTGAGTCACCTTTTCTTTCCTGTCGGAGCTGTCTGGTTATTAGTTTTAGGAGAATGGAAAATTGTATTGTGCTCATTCGTATTCTGTTTATGTTCTACTTGGTATGTTTCTATTCCTATGTTATTAATTAAAACCCCTATTATTTTCATTACCATGGCTTGTGAAAGAATAAAGATACTATATGCCTGTTTTCTCTTACTTGGATACCTTGTTACACCACTACTAATATCCATTTACGTTTCTTTAACCACCTTACCCTTCATTGCTCTTTCTTCCAAAATAAATTGTATACCAATATTTTTGATAGGTTACGAAATATTAGTACATCCTTGGATCTTTCTTGCTTCAAAAGAACAAGAAAATAAATTTACCTTGCTAAGTATTACACTATTGCAAATCACATCTGCAATTATCTGTATCTTTTTTATATTCTCGAAATTATCTCTAAAAGAAGTGTTTTTAATTACTTTAATTCCGCAGCTATTAAGCCCATTAGTAATTATGTTTATAGAATATCTAATTTTGATAAAGCATAAAAAATCATTACAAAGCCCTATCTCACAATGAGGGTGGCTTTGTAGGCTTGATGTTTGGCAACGAGTTTAACACCTGCTTCTTCCAAAAGCGCAAGAAGATACACTATCGGAGCCATAAGCGCCGGATTATCTTCAGGCACGGTGCCGTCAATCGCCTTCTGAATGTTTCCGACCTTGGAGGCGGACAA
>DPKR01000089.1 GCA_003542415.1 Alphaproteobacteria bacterium
GTCAAAACCTTGAAAGGCGCTGAACATGCCGTTTTGCCAGACAGAATTGAAGCCGGATCTTATGCCATTGCAGCAGCAATCACAAAGGGGAAAATTGAGCTTGTGAACGCTGTTGCAGAGCATTTGAAAACCCCTTTAAACATTTTGCGCAATATGGATATCAAAATCACCGAAAAAGCAAACAGCATTGTTGTTGATGCAAGAAATGCCGATATGACCGGACAAGATATTATGACAGATTATTACCCCGGTTTTCCAACGGATTTGCAAGCACAGTTTATGGCTTTGATGACGGTTGTCCCGGGTGCTTCAATGGTGACTGAAAATATTTGGGAAAACCGCTTTATGCATGTGCCGGAATTGATGCGTATGGGCGCAAACATTAATGTTCACGGGCACGCTTCGGCCATCGTTCGCGGCGTGAAAAAGCTTTCGGGTGCGCCGGTGATGGCAACAGATTTACGTGCCTCATTTGCGCTTGTTTTGGCAGGACTTGTGGCAGACGGTGAAACAATTGTCAACCGCGTATATCACCTCGATCGCGGCTATGAAAAGCTGGAAGAAAAGCTAAAGAGTGTTGGCGCGGACATTGAACGTATCAAAGAAGACGACTTTTAAAAGCTCGTCTGGCTGGCATCTAATACAGAAAATTTCGTTTGTGCTCGGTCATGTACGTTTATGTACACTCCCTTCGCATAAACTCGATTTTCTTATTATATGCACACACCATCCGAGCTTTTTGTGCTATATTATTCGCTCTATAAAGATAAAAAAACGAACCGGAGTACCGATTCGCTTTTTTAAGGAGTTCATTATGAAATAAAATCTCAGAAAATTAAGCTTCAGCTTTTTTTGATTTTGTTGTTTTTGTTGTTTTGGTTGCTTTCTTTTCTGTTGTTGAAGCCTTAGGAGCGGCTTCTTTTTTAGCTTTTGCAGAAGCTTTCTTTTCAGCTGTTGAAGTTTTCGGTGCTTCTTCAACAGGAGCATTGGCAGCAGCTTCTTGAGCAGCAAGAGCTTCTTTCTCAGCCTTGACGCGAGCTAAATCTTTTGAACCTTTGGCAGATGTGTCTCTATCAACGAGCTCAATAATAGCCATCGGTGCGCAGTCACCATATCTGAAGCCTGATTTCAAAACGCGAGTGTATCCACCATTACGATCTTTATAACGAGGGCCGAGTGTTGAGAAGAGTTTTGCAACCACTTCATCATCACGCAAGAAAGCAGCAGCTAAACGACGGCTGTTCAAATCGCCTTTCTTGGCAAAAGTAATCATGCCATCAGCAAAAGAACGAAGTTCCTTCGCACGGGGCAAAGTTGTTGTAATTTGTTCATGTGTTAACAATGCGTTTGTCAAGTTAGCGAACAAGGCGCGGCGTTGGCTTTTCGGCATGTTAAATTTGCGTTGTTTGTCACCATGTCTCATGGCAAAATTCCTTTCTTAAATTTGTTATGCTTTGCGGGGCAAAGCGGATAAAACCTCTGTTTCGACCACCTTAAAATGAATCGAAACCTCAAATGAGTGAACACCTTCTAGCATATAAAAATTTGAAAAGCAAGTGTTTTTTTTATTTTTTTTAATCGTTTTCTCTGTCTTTCAAAATAGCTTCAACGGCATAAGCATATTCATACGGTTTGACATATTTTTGATCTTCGGGATTGACAGGATGGGCGCCTCTGTTTGCATACATACGAAGAGAATCTGCCCTACCGGAAGAGATAATATCAAGATATTTTTCAAAACTGCTAAACACACAAGGGATAATGAGAAGTTTGCCTTGTCTGATTAAAGGAAGATTTGTTTGATGATCGCGCACAACATACATCGCTCTGATTTGTTCATCACCTGTGCCGCCAATGCCTTTTTCAGGTTTTGAAAATTTTTGACAATCAGCAGCGGGATGTTTTATCTGCAAATCTTTTAAATAAAATTGCATCGCCATTTTTTCTAATGTGCTAATATTTGGCTCTGAAAGTTTATTTAAAATTTTTTGCTTTGTTTTTTGGAGCTTTACAGCTTCATAGCTCATTTGTTCTGCCATGTGAAATCCTTTCGAGGCAAGCGACATAACACAAGATTTTTTTTAAATCAAGCAATTTTTAAATCAAACGGCATTTATTTTCGAGCCAAACTCTTTCTTGTTTGTTCAACAGGGGGTGCAATGTTTCAAAAACCCTTTGATGATATTGATTAAGCCAGCTTTTTTCAGATTCGGTCAAAAGTTCGGGTTTGATTAAATTCAAATCAATCGGGCAAAGTGTTAAAGGCTCAAAGCAAAGATATCTTTTCTTTTGATCAGGCTTTGTATAAACCAAATTTTCGATTCGGATGCCGTAGGCGTTTTCAAGATAATAGCCCGGTTCAATTGAGGTGATGTAACTTTCTAAAACCGGAGTTGTGTTGTGTTGGTTGATTGAAAACGGCGATTCGTGCACGTTTGAAAAATAACCGACGCTATGGCCTGTGCCGTGTTTGAAATCTTTGCCCTGTTGCAAGAGGACATTTCGGCAAACAGCATCGAGTTCGTTTGCCGGTGTGCCTTTTTTGAAAGTATGCGAGGCAAGGGCGATGTGTGCCTTTAAGACAAGTGTAAAATCTTTTTTGATTTCATTTTTAATGTGTCCAAACCCTACTGTTCGTGTAATGTCCGTTGTTCCATCAAAATACTGTGCACCGCTGTCTAAAAGGAGAAGCGCGCTTTTGGAAAACTTTTTATTTGTCTTTGAGCTCGGTTGATAGTGAACTATGGCGGCATTTGAGCCGATGGCGGCAATGGTGCCGAAACTTTCCGAAAAATAATATTTTCCACATGCGCGAAATTCATGAAGCTTTTGGACGACATCAAGTTCGGTTAAGCCTTGATAATTTTTTTCCAGCCAACAGAAAAATTTAACAAGAGCAACGCCATCTTTAATATGGGCATTGATAAAACCTTTGAGCTCGACAGGATTTTTTTGAAGTTTGAGGTTTGAAAGGGCCATAAAATTGATGTCTTCAAGGTTTGATGCTTCTTGGAAGAGAGCAAGCGGCGTTTGCGCTGCATTGTAAATTACTTTAACGCATTTATTCAAATCTTTGATAAGTGTTGAGATTTTTTCAAAGCTGTATACCTTTAAGCTGCCGTCTTTTTTGAGCAATCCGTATGCGCGCAAAACAGGCGTATCCGGCAAATCAAAAGCGCGCAAGTTCGAAAGCCACGAAAGCTCGGCGGCAGATGTAATCAAAAGGGCGTCGAAACCTTTGGGAAAAGCTTTGACAACAGCTGTGCATTTTTCTTTTGAAGAAAGCCCCGCAAATTTTTGAGGGTGTTTGAAAACTTTTTGAGGCGGGGTTAAACCGCTTATCGGCACATCAAAAGAAGGTATAAGATTTATGCCGTGGTTTTCAAAGAGCTTTGTTTCAAGTTTTGAAACGACCCATGGATTAAATAACAATTTTTGAAAATTATTTTCTTTGATCAATCGCAATAAATCAGTATAAAAATTTTGAGTGTCAATAACCTCAATGTTTTTTGAAGTTTCTTTGCGCGCTTGGATGGAATAACGCCCGTCAACAAGCAAAAAAGCTTTGTCTTTTGCAACCAACATCATGCCTGCAGAACCGGTAAAGCCGGAAAGCTCGGATATTATGTTTTCATTAAATAAAATATCTTCGCCTAAAAACATATTATCGCGTTTAATCAAAATCGATTCGCCCTTTTTAAGATCAGATTGAATTTGCATAAGATTTTGCTTTTTTTGAATGAGGGCTGCACGCCAATGTTCGTTTTTGTATAGCTTGGTGAGCTTAAAGCCGACTTTTTGAAAAGCGCCTAAAACCCAATCGGTTTGGGCATCAGTAAAGCCGGATAAAACAGCATAACCATGCGGTTTTAGAGATTTTGCCATGTCTTTGGCCATCAAAATGAGCGGGCGCGCTAAAATATTTGCAAAAACAAGATCATACGGCGCATTTTTTTTGACGGCTTTTGCCTTAAAGCCATTGCTGTATGAAACATCCATAAGGTCTTGAATGTTGTTGTCATAGGCATTTTGGGCAGCAACATTGACCGATTCGATATCAATATCAACGCCCAAGATGTGAGGTTTGAGCTTAGACCATTTTTTTGCTGCTGCAATGGAAAGCACGCCGGAACCTGTGCCGACATCAATAATGTTTTTTGGGCAAAAAGAACTGTGTGATAAATCAGAGAGTGCGGTTAAACACATATGTGTTGTCGGGTGTGTTGAGCCAAACGCCGTTGCGGCATAAACTTGTATAGGGATTTTTTTTGTTTTCGGAGCCTTTTTTTCGTGTATACCGTAAACGCAAAAATCAGCAACTTCTTGCGGGGCAAATTTGATAACGTTTTCGGTGAGCCAATTTTTGTTTTTTAAAACATCAATTTTGTATGAAGGAAGAGAAATATCGGCTTTTTTTGCGGCTTTTAATAAGTCTTCTTCATTAAAAGAAAGGGGAGCATAACCGACATATTGCTCTTTATTGTCATCGGTAAAATTCAAGGCGGAAACCTCAAAATAAGAATCTAAAAACTCGGCAATGTTTTGCGGCAAAACGTTTATCGGTTCAAAAGTGACGGTGATACAACTTGAAATATTATCTTTCATTTTTTTACAGCTTTGTTATCTTTTTGTTTACTAAATATAAGTTATACTCCTTTTTAGATTATGTTTAAACATTTTTGAAGAGATATGCAAATGAAAAAATTAGCCCTTCTTTTGACAGTCGGAATATTGGCTGCTTGCTCATATTCCAACAACAGTGTTAACTTTTTGCCATTTAGAAACAAGGTGTTTACCATTTGGCAAACAGACAGCATTTTTTATTATGACAAGAGTTTAAATTCTGAATTTTTAGCAGAAAGCACAACCACAACCGAAGACAAAATGGAAAGAGGTCAGGTTTTGGTGACGCACGCGGGCGATGTGATGGCCTCATCTAAAACATATCGCACGGATTATTACAGCACGGAAACCGTTAAACCGACGAAAAACGGGGTGATGGATTCGGCTTATTCACCGCTGAAGATCAGAAAGAACGCGACATATAATGCGTTTGGTGAAGTTAAACACGATGGTGAGACATATATGTTGGTGCGTCAAGGCAAGAGCAATGACATCATTTTAGTCAATGGTGATGGTGAGATTTATGAACACATCGGACGTATGGTTGACGGAAGACTTGCCGTGTTGAGCGCTAAGTTTTATATTTCGCCTGAAGACTTGAGAATGATTCCGGTTGTGAATACACGTGTTGAAGAAGCTGGCGAAGAATCAGGCTTTACATTAACTTATGACGGGCTTGATAACGACGGCTATGATATGGTTTTCACATATGAAGAAGAAGGCTATGATGCCGAAGAAATCAGATTTTCAATCTGCGATGAAAAAATCGAAATTCACGGTATGAAGATTGATGTTTTCAATGCAAGTGAAGACAAGATTGAATATATGATTCAATAATTATTTGAAAAATGTTTGAAAAGGCCGAAATGAAAATTTCGGTCTTTTTATTTATAAACAATCGGTTTGCTTGAAAAAATAAAAGTTTGGCTTATGTAGTAAAAAAAGGAGGGAATATGAAGTTTATCAAGCCGAAAGATTTAACCGAAAAATCATTTATTCTGGATGTTCGCGAAGAAGATGAACATAAAGAAGAAAGTCTTGAATATAATCATATCTTAAAACCGCTTAAAACATTAGAGCCTGAAATTTTTATCAAAGAGCATAAATTAAGCGGCGATGAAACAATAAACATTATCTGTTCTTCAGGCGGCAGAGCCTCGGAAGCGGCGCAAATGTTTGAAAAACATGGCTACGACAATGTGGCGGTTGTCATCGGCGGAATGATTGAGGCAGATTACGAAGGTGTGCCGATTGTGCGAAATTAAAGCAAAAGTTTTGAAATAAAGCGATATTTATGTTAAAGGCATCATATGGAGAAAATATGATGCCTGATTTTAAGTTTGAAGATGAATATAAAGGAATAGTTGCCGGCCTTGATGAGGCAGGGCGCGGGCCGTGGGTCGGGCCTGTGGTTGCCGGAGCTGTTGTGTTTTTAAATCGGAGTGTTGATCCTTATTTGTTGACCCACTTAAACGATTCGAAAAAATTATCTGAAAAACGCAGAGAAGAACTTTTTGAACTCATCAAAAAAGAGGCCGATAAGGGCAATTTATGTTATGGAATTGGGCAGGCATCAGCTATTGAGATTGATGAAATCAACATTTTGGAGGCTTCCTTTCTGGCAATGAAAAGGGCGCTTGAGGCTTTAAGCGTTAAGCCAGATATGGCTTTGATTGATGGCAACCGGCTACCGAAAGATTTTGATTGCCAAGTAAAATGTTTGATTAAAGGTGATGCTTTAAGTTATTCAATTTCGGCGGCATCTGTGATGGCAAAAGTATATCGCGATCGGTTGATGAAAGAAATGGCATTAAAATATCCGGGGTATGGGTTTGAAAAAAATGCAGGGTATGGCACAAAAGAACATGTTGAAGGCTTAAAACAATATGGTGTGACGCCTGAACATCGCAGAACTTATAAGCCGATAAAAGAGTTGCTCGCAAAAAAAGTGTAAAAAATAAAAATTAATGCTGGACATTTGAAATTTTATGCATTATAAGAGCCTTGATTTTCGTATGGTCAGATAGCTCAGTTGGTAGAGCAG
>DPKR01000138.1 GCA_003542415.1 Alphaproteobacteria bacterium
ACAGACGGAAAAATAACATATCAAATTGATAACCGTGAAGTTTCTTTTCAAAATATCAAAGACAGCATTGCTTATATGCCTCAAACACAAAGCTTGTATGCTGATTTATCCATCAAAGAACATTTGGAATTTTTTCGTGATTTATACGGCATCGAAAAAGAAATCTATGAAACAAAAAAGCGAGAACTGTTGGCGCTCACTCGTTTGGACGCATTTTTAGACAGACCGGCAGGAAAACTTTCAGGCGGGATGTATAAAAAATTGGGGTTAATGTGTGCCCTTTTGCGCTCGCCTAAAATTATATTTTTGGACGAACCTACAAACGGTGTCGATCCGATTAGTCGTCGTGAATTTTGGGATATGTTGCACAGTGCTGTGGAAAGCGGCATTTTGGTTTTGATGACCACGGCATACATGGACGAAGCTGAGCGTTGCGGTGAAGTCGTTTTGATGGAAAATGGTGTTGTTCTGGCTCAGGGAGAACCCACACAACTTTTGCATCAGCAAAATGTCAGCAACTTTGACGAATACTTTCTCAAAAGAGGAGGCATCAAATGAGCAATGTTGTTGAAGTTAAAAATCTTTGCGTCAAGTTTGGTGATTTTTATGCCGTTAAAAATGTTTCATTTGATGTAGATAAAGGGGAAATATTCGGTTTTTTAGGGGCAAACGGCGCAGGCAAAACAACGACCATCCGTGTTTTGTGCGGACTTCTCAGACCAACTGATGGAGATGTTGTGGTTGACGGCATACCCTTGCAAAAAGGAAAAGAAAATTTAATTAAACAAAAAGTCGGTTATATGTCGCAACGCTTTACCCTTTATGACGGCATCACAATCAAAGAAAATATGGATTTTGCAGCATCTTTGCACCACCTTGAAAAACAAACTTATGAAGCACAACGCGAAAAACTGCTTCATTTTATAGATTTTAAAGAAGATTTATCAACCATCGTCAAAGACTTACCGGGGGGAGTCAAACAAGAAATTGCGCTTTGTGTTTCGCTTTTGCACAATCCCACAGTTGTGTTTTTGGACGAGCCGACAGCCGGCGTTGCTCCCAGTGCCAGATTTCGTTTTTGGCAGCTGATTAGAGAATTGGCAGCACAAGGGAAAACCGTGTTCGTAACAACACACTATATGGACGAAGCTGAAAATTGCGGACGAATCGCATTGATGCGTGCGGGAGAATTGATTGCTCTCGATTCACCCAAAAATTTAAAATCAAAGAGTTTCAAAAAAACAATTTATCTTTTGACTCCAAAAACACATACACCGAATTTACCGGATCCTTCTTTGTTCGAAATTTTTGAACCTTATGGCCAACACTATCATGCCGTCATTAAATCGGATGAAAAAAATGTTTTAAAACAACTGCAGAAAGATTTTGATATTTCACCGATAGAACCGTCACTTGAAGATGTGTTTATGCGCATTGTGGAGGGGAAAAACAGATGAACCATTTTTCAATATTGAGAGCAAGAGCCGTTTGTCAAAAAGAATTTATGCATATCTTTCGTGACCCTTTCACATTGATGGTTGCCCTGTTGCTGCCGCTTATGATTGTGCTGATTTTAGGTTATTGTATCGAATTTAATGTCAAGCATATCAATTTGGCATACATGGATCATGACAAAACGCAAAGTTCTCGTAAATTGATTGAAACCTTTGGTTCTTCCAACTATTTCAAGCCTTACGAAATTAACACACCCACACAGGGAATGAACGATTTGACGGCTGAAAAGGCCAAAATGGTGCTTATCATTTTACCAAATTTTGAAAAAGAAATTATGGCTGACCGCACGGGACGCGTCCAAATTATCTTAGATGGGGCGGACAATTCTTCTGTTGCCTCAATTATGAACTATTTAAACACAATCAATGTTAATGCCATATATAAAATTCGAGACGTTGATGTTTCGCAAGACCAGCTTTTAAAATTTAAGACACGTTACTTATTTAATCCGGAACTAAGTTCCCAATGGTTTTCTGTTCCGGGTATTACTGCCATTATTATTGCCTTGGTATCAATCATGCTGACAACATTAACAGTCTGTCGTGAGTGGGAACAGGGTTCAATGGAGATGCTGCTTGTCACACCGATAAGGTCATCTGAAATTATTGCCGGGAAACTGCTGCCTTATGCATTGTTGAGTTTGATCGGATTTTTAATTGTATTTGTGATTGCAAGGGTTGTTTTCAAAGTCCCGTTTGTCGGAAACTTTTTTGTTTTATCTCTTGGTACAATGTTGTTTATTTTGGGATATTTGGCCTTAGGGCTTCTTATTTCAATTATTTCGCATGAGCAACAAGTTGCCGTTCAATATGCTGCCCTTATCGGTCTGATGCCGACATCACTTTTTTCGGGAGTGTTTTTCCCTGTGCAATATATGGCACCTGTTTTTCAATATATTGCCTCCATCTTTCCCGCACGGTTTTATGTGGAAATTGTGCGTGATCAATTCTTAAAAGGCAGCTCATTTATCAACTTATGGCCCTTGTTTGCCATATTGTTTTTGCAATTTTTCGTTCTGTCTTGTTTATGTGTTATTAAATTTAAGAGGACTTTAGAATGAACACCTTGAAAGGTTTTGTAAAAAAAGAATTGCTTGCTTTGCTGAGAGATCCGACTCTTTTGGTTGCAATTTTGATTTTACCGATTATTCAAATATTGATTATCGGTGAAGCAATCACCATGGAGGCAAAAAACATTAAATTGATTGTTGACAGCGAGCCAAACGATTTTGTTATGGAAAGAATTTATGATCATGCTCTGGCATCCGGTTGGTTTATCAAAACAAAACCTGTCCAAAAAAGTGCTATAGAAGCCGTATCACAAGGTTTGGCTGATGTTGCTATTGTCGCCCCCGAAGGTGGGCTTTTGCGCTCAATGGCACGAAATGAGGGAAGCATTCAAATATTGATTAACGCAACAAATGTTATTCAGGCTCAAAGTGTTGACGCTTATTTAAGGGGCATTATTACATCGGTTTTACAAGACGAAAAATTCGGTGCCAAAACCAATTTACCCATTGAATTTACAACGCGCTTAATGTTTAATCCGGAACTGAGCACACAATGGTTTTTTGTGCCGGCCATGATTGTTATACAAGTTTTTATGACCATCTTGTTGCTCACAACAGTTTCCATGACAAGAGAAAAAGAAAACGGCACAATAGAAACGCTGATTTCTGCGCCGATTTCAAAATATGACATTATTTTTGGAAAGACAATTCCTGCGGTTATTATGGCTTTTTTTAACATGATATTGGTTTTAATGGCCGGTATGATGTTGTTTGAATTGCCCTTTGTGGGTTCTTTCTTTATGTTTGTTATGGCGTTCTTGATGTTTTGTGTGCCTGCCTGCGCCATCGGTATTTGGCTTTCAACATACACAAACACTCAACAACAAGCCATGCTTGGTATGATGATGGTGGCCTTTTTGGCTATGATGCTTTCGGGAACAATTTTTCCGAGTGAAAATATGCCGGATGTGTTGCAATGGGTAAGCTATATTAACCCTCTGACACACTACACATACATGATTCGAAACATCATATTGAAAGGGGCCGGCTGGGGATATTTTGCGGAACATTCTTGTGTTTTGCTTTTAACCGGTATTGTTATGGCTTTTTTTGCCGTCAGAAAATTTAAGACAAATCTGATTTAGATATAAACAAACAACTTTTGATAAAAAATCTCTCCAAAGCCTTGATAATGCTTGCTTGAACTCGACTTATCCGATACATGAAAAATCAAAAGAAAGGGATTTATTCAAAGCAGATAATGACAATAATTTGGAAGATGAAGAAGATGGTAAAGAGGCAAATCAAAATCCATATATTTTTTCTGAAGAAATGCGTAATCTTTTAGGAGAAATAGAATCCGGAAACAACTATTCAAAGGTAAATTCTGAAGGCGGTGGATTTGGAGCTTTGGGAAAATATCAGATTCGTCGAGATGGATTTAAGGATATGGGTTATATTGATCGAAATAATCAGTGGATTGGAAAAAATAATATTTATTCCAGTCAAGATTATTTGAACAATGAGCAAGCACAGGAAAAAGCTTTAGATGATTTTATGCAAGTCAAATATAATCAGCTCAAAAATAACGGCTCGCATCAATACAAAAATTATCCTATTAAAGGAATAGCTGATAATTTTGATATCACGGACACGGGTTTGCTTGCAGCCAGCCATCGTGAAGGGGCAGGTGCTGTTCATAATTATTTATCGCATCTTGAAAAAGATCAAAGTGGTCGTTACTATATCGACTATGATAAAATACAAGATCCGAGAATACGTGAAATGTTTAAGCGAATTGAAACAAGGTTGCGTCGGTTTGCTAAATAAATTTTCTATATTATTTGTATTTCTATCTTGCGGTAAAGTGTATGCCTTGCCGCAAGATTGGTCATGTAATACCTTTACCTTGCATGAAAAAGATGTTTTAAGCAGAAGCGCCAATGAATTGCATAATTTATATCAAGGTGAATATGGTGAGTATATTGTTGAAGTAGAGGCTTATTGGCAACTTAACTCTTTAAGCGACGACGCAGATTGTGGCACTTCAGGTTGCACTGGTCGTATGATAGATATGAAAAATAATCAGGCAGAAGATTTGCGCTTTTTTTGCACAAAAGTTAACTCTGAAAATTTTAATCAAGCACAATGTTTTATCCATAATAGTGAAGAATACCTTTTAACCGCTGAACAGAATCATGAATATCGTGTTAAGTTATGCGGAACATATGACAAGTATGTCGATTTAAAAAAGTGCGATAAATGTTTTTGCTTGATACAAGATTCTCGGGGTGAGCAATATGTTGATAAGATGGGGTGCACACTTCAATCTGATGGACGTTTGCATTGTATGACTGGAAATATTTATTTTGAAAAATATCGCCCGAATGCAACAGCAACAGATTATGAAAAGTGCATTGGCTTAGAAATAAAATGATATAAAAAAAGAGCCGCATCAAAGCGGCCCCTTTGGGGAGAAAAGAAAGGTTATTTCTTTTTTTGATAAATCGGGAAAACCTCAACACCGTTGTATTCCGTTCCTTTCACATCTTGTGAAACGGAAGGATTGTAGACCGACATATTTGTTGTTTCTGTCTTTGTCGGTTTGATGTTTTTGGTGTTGACGGCTTTTTGATTTTTAATATTTTTAATCGCCTTTGGCATAATCACACCCTTTGAACGTTCAATCTGTTCGCCGGTTTCAGTGATGATGGTGAAGTTTTCGGCTTGCGGTTCCGGACAAATGATTTTGCCGACAGCTTCTTCTTCATAGCAGGGCCATTCTTCATAGCAAGGCATCGGTTCAAGCGCTGTTGAATAGCATTCATAACCCTCAAAAGGCGTTGTTTCATATTGTTGTTGAACTTGCACTTGAGGTTCGGGCTCTGCAGGTTTTTCTTTCAAAATCAAATCAGCGCTCAAGGGATAAGCATCATTTTTGAGCTTAAACATCATATAGCCTGATCTGCCGCCATAAGCGGGGCCTGACAAACCGATGGAGTAATATCCGCCGATAAATCCATAATCCAAATCAATGTAGTCTATGGCAAAAAGCGTTTTGATGGTGGTGTTGCCGATGGTTGTCATTTTGCACATATAACCGTTGTCTTCTAAAACAATGTTTTGTGTGTTTTTCACATAAACCAAAGACTTAGCCGGCTTGCAAGTCGGGGTTTGACCGTTGTAAGAAACGCCGTAATTTAAGAGCAAATCAATTGATCTGCGGTTTAAGGCAACGGAAACATCTGTGAGCTCAACATCATTCAAATACATATTTGCAGGGGTCACCCCAACGGTAATCGGCAATGTTAAATAGTCTTCCGTGCAAACGTGTGTGAACGGATCTGCCTGACAGATGAGCGCTTTTTCGTGAGCATTTTGCTCTAAAAGGTGCATCAAAGAATTATAAATATATTCTTTCGACATCGAAAGTTTTGCCGGTGCGCATTGTTTTGCGCGGCAAACAACCACCGAAACAGGCATGTTGATTTGTGGTTGCCACTCTTGCGCACGAATAGATGTATCTGCCTTTTGAGGTGTGTGGCATCCGCTCAAAGCAAGCACGGTGCCAAACATGGCAAATGTTTTCAAAGCATATTTAATCACGGTTTTTCCCCATAAATTATATCAAATATAGCATAATATAAATCAATAATATGAACGAATCGTAAATAAATTAAAGCTTGCATAAAAAAAGTTTTTTTATATAATCAACCTTTATGAAGAAGTTGATTTGTTTGATTATTGCCCTTATTTTGCTTGAGCTGACTCATGAAACGATTGCCGGCTCAAATGTTAAGGTTGTTGATGGTGACAGCTTAGAAATCGGAGCCAAAAGAATCCGCCTTATCGGCATTGATGCGCCGGAATATTTTCAAGAATGTTTTGATGAAAACGGAAAGTCGTATCAGTGTGGACAGCTCGCCAAAACCTATTTGGAAGAAATGATTGAAAAGCAATCTGCAATGGGTAAAAAGGTGAAATGTGTTGCCGAAGATGTTGATCGCTATAAGCGCGATTTGAGTGTGTGCTATGCAGGTGATGTGAACTTAAATCTTGAAATGGTGAAAAAAGGGCTTGCCGTTGCCTACAAACACGAGCGTTATGAACTTGCGCAAAAACGCGCCAAAGAGCGAAAAATCGGCATCTGGCAGGGAAAATTTATGCGTCCGGAGCTATATCGCGCCTTGCATCGCAGGGATGAAAAGCAAAAAAATTAATAAAATATATATTTTCTCTTGACAGATAAAAAAACTTGGGTATATTGCAACACACGATTTAATTTAAATTTTTTAATTTAGGTGAAAGAAAATGTTCGCAGTTATTAAAACGGGCGGAAAACAATATAAGGTCACAACAGGTGATGTTGTTAAGGTTGAAAAGCTTGCAGCGGCCGAAGGCGCTGAAGTTGTTTTCGACCAAGTTTTAGCCCTTGATGAAAAAATCGGCAAACCTTTTGTAAAAGGTGCCAGCGTTAAGGCAACTGTTTTGAAACAAGCCAAAGACGCAAAAGTGATTATCTTCAAAAAGAAGAGAAGACAAAACTATCGTCGTAAAAACGGCCACAGACAACAAATCACACTCGTGAAGATTTTGGATGTTTGTGCAAAAGAAAAAGAAGCATAAAGGAGAAACACGATGGCACATAAGAAATCAGGTGGTAGCTCTAACAACGGGCGCGATTCTATCGGGCGTCGTTTGGGTGTGAAAAAATTCGGCGGTGAAGCCGTTATTCCCGGCAACATCATTATCCGCCAACGCGGAACAAAGTATCATCCGGGTGCAAATGTTGATATGGGCAAAGACCATACAATTTTTGCTGTGGCTGAAGGTAAAGTCGAGTTCAAAGAGCAAGGCGATAAAATGTTCGTCTCTGTTGTGACAGAGTAGTTATGCCTTTGTAGAAAAACAATAAATGTGGGGTAAAATCTTTACCCCCTTTATTTTTCTGATGTTTTGAATTAAAATAAGCT
>DPKR01000011.1 GCA_003542415.1 Alphaproteobacteria bacterium
TTCGAAGTCGTTCCGAGCATCCCGCATATTTTAAAGCGGATCCGTCAAACCGTTCAAGACATCGAGCGTGTCCGTCCGGATGTTGTTGTCACAATTGACAGTTGGAGTTTTTCGGTGCGCATTCATAAAGCCTTGCGCAAGAAAAAACTCGGCATCCCTCAAGTTCACTATGTTGCCCCGCAGGTTTGGGCGTGGAAGAAAAAACGTGCACGCACGATGTATAAGTATATTGACCGCCTTTTAACACTTTTTCCTTATGAGCCGAAATATTTTACGCCATATCATCTAAAAGCGGATTTTGTCGGACACCCCGTCATTGAAAGCCCTGTGATATACAGCAGTCAATCTGATTTTAGAGCTCGTTTTAATATTTCAGACAATCAAAAAGTGATGGCACTTCTTCCCGGTTCCCGCAAAAACGAGGTCTCGCGTTTGCTCCCTGTCTTTTTAAGCGCCGCGCAAAAGTTTTATCAACATAATCCTGAATATGTCTTTGTTATCCCAACCGTCCACACGGTTGAAAACAAGGTCAAACAAATGGTCAAAAATTCTTCTTTGCCTCTGATAATTGTTAGTACCGAAGCTGACAGGCACGATGCTTTCAAAGCCTCCGAGGTTGCCGTTGCCGCATCCGGCACGGTTGCTTTAGAGCTTGCCATGATCGATATTCCGCATCTTATTGCCTACAAAGTTTCTCCGCTGACTGCCTTTTTAGCGCGTCATCTTTTGAAAATCGAATTTGTTAATTTGAGCAACATCTTGCTTGGGCGTGAAATCGTGCCGGAATTATTGCAAGAAAATTGCACGGAAGATAAAATTTTATATTACATTTCCGAGTTTTTGAAAAAAGGCGATTTATATGAAAGGCAAATGGCAGGTTTTCAAAAGGTCAAAGAAATCTTAGGCCTTGGCGAACAAACCCCCAGCGCCAACGCTGCCGACATTATATTTGAGATTACACAAAAGAAACACTGATGTTTTTTAAAAATATTTATCACACTTTTTTAAGTGAACACGAACGTCATTTTTTGTGGCTTCCCGTTTTGTTCGGTCTTGGCATCGGTCTTTATTTCGGCCTTGATTTTGTGCCGCCGCTCGCAATATTGCTTGCTCTCTTTGGCTTTCTTATTTTTCTGCTCATTTATTTTCATAAACAATTTATTTTTGTTCCTCTTTTTGCTTTTTTTATTATCTTTTCCGGCTATCTTGACATCGCCGTCCAAACATATTTTCAAACCCGAAAGATATCTTTTCCTTTATCTGAACAAACAACTTATTTAAAAGGCCGCATCAAACACACAGATTTTTCATCCAAAGGCAAAACACGTCTTTGGCTTTCAGATGTTCAAGATTTTGATAACCCCTTAAAGGGCATCTATCGCATCACCTCAAACACAAAAATTTCATTTCAAATCGGTGATTGCGTTGAAACCGTTGCCACTGTTTCAAAACCCTCCGTTCCTCTTGTCCCAAACGGTTTTGATTTTGCACGTCATGCCTTTTATCAGGGAATATCTGCCATCGGCTATACCGAGAGCAACATTTTCCCTGCAGACTGCGGCTCAAGCCAGACTTTAAAGAGTAAGGCCCTTGATTTTATTAACATTCTTCGTTCCGACATAACTTCCTTTGTTCAAAAAACTCTGCCTTCCGATGAAGCAGCCGTTGTTTCCGCCATTTTAGTCGGCGATAAAAATCTTATTTCAGACCAACTGTATAACCAATACCGCAATGCAGGTCTTGCACATTTTCTTTCTATTTCCGGTCTTCATATGGGCTTTATTGCCGCATTTGCTTTCTTTTTTGTTCGTTTTTTGATGGCGCTCGTGCCTTATTTTGCGCTTTGCTTTTCTTCCAAAAAAATTGCTTGTGTCGTTGCCGTTCTCTTCAGTTTTGCTTATCTCTTGCTTTCAGGGATGAACGTGCCTGCAGTTCGCGCATTTTTGATGTCATCTCTTGTCTTCTTAGGCCTAATTTTTGATCGTGAAGCCATATCGCTTCGCATGGTCTGCCTTGCCGCTCTTCTTATTTTACTTTGTGAACCGCATATAATGCTTTCCGCTTCTTTTGCTCTTTCTTTTGCGGCAGTCACGGCTCTTGTGTCGTTTTATGAAACATTTAAGAACAAGCTTTCTTTTTCAAACAAAAGCTTTTTAAAATCTGTTTTTGTTTATTTTTTAGGTGTTCTTATCACAACTTTTGTAGCAACAGTTGCAACCCTTCCTTTCTGCATTTATTATTTCGGCACATTTGCCCCTTATTCATTTTTAGGCAATCTTTTGAGCGCACCGCTTATTGCTTTTTGGGTCATGCCTTTTATTTTCCTGTCCCTTATCTTTTTACCCTTCCATTTTTCCGCTCCGTTCCTCACAATTGCAGGGGCCGGTGTCATGCTCTTAAACAAGATCACTTTTTTTGTGTCTTCCCTGCCCTTATCAAACATGAAAATTTCAAGCATTTGCCTTTCAAGTCTTGTCTTAATAATTTCCGGCGCACTGTGGCTGATGCTTTGGCAAAAAAGCTGGCGCAAATTCGGCTTTGTTCTGATATTTATCGGTGTTTTGGTTGGTTTCTTTCGTGCTTTACCTGATATTCTTTATTCTACAGACGGCAAAACCATCGGCATCAAAACACCGCAAAATGAGCTTATTGTTTTTTCCAAAAAGAGAAATCATTTTTTAGCTCAAATTTGGTCAGCGGGGTATAAAGGCGTTCAAACATATAAAAAACTTCAATCAATGCCTGAAATGAGCCTTGTTTGCAATCAAGAAAAATGCACTTATCAAAACATTTTTACTTTTGATTTAAACGGCAATTTAA
>DPKR01000130.1 GCA_003542415.1 Alphaproteobacteria bacterium
CCGAAATGTGAACTTCATTTTAAAAACCCCTACACTTTGCTCGTGGCTGTTGTGTTGTCTGCCCAAAGCACCGATAAAGGTGTTAATAAGGCAACCGAGCCTTTGTTTGAAATTGTCGATACCCCGCAAAAAATGCTCGATTTAGGCATTGAAAACTTAAAAAAATACATCAAGACCATCGGCTTATATAACAACAAGGCCAAAAATATTATGGCACTGAGCGCCGAGCTTGTTCAAAAATTTAGCGGCGAAGTGCCTTCAAACAGGGAAGCTTTGGAAAGTTTGGCAGGAGTTGGCCGCAAGACAGCCAATGTTGTTTTAAACGTTTGGTTCGGTAGGCCGACTTTGGCGGTTGATACTCATGTTTTCCGCATATCTCATCGTCTTGGTTTTTCAGAGGGCAAAACCCCACGCGAGGTGGAAGATGATTTAATAAAAGTTTTGCCTCAAAAATACATCAAAAATGCAAACCACTGGCTTGTTTTGTTCGGGCGCTATACCTGCAAAGCCATTAAGCCCGATTGCCCAAACTGCCCGATAGCAAAATATTGTGAAAGTAAAGATAAATTAATATAGCATAAACTTTAAAAAATGAGTCGAAATTTGTTTTTCAAAAAGCTTGGAGAATGGTTTAGATAATGCGGTTTTCAAGGCGAGCAAAATTTTAATGTACAAAGAAATACATGCTGTGTAAAATTCCTTGAAACACCTATAACATAAACTTTGGAAAATGAGTCAAAATTTGTTTTTCAAAAAGCTTGGAGAATGGTTTAGATAATGCGGTTTTCAAGGCGAGCAAAATTTTAATGTACAAAGAAGTACATGAATTTTGCGAGACCGTAGAAAACCACTTTAGATGAGCCATTATACAAGCTTTTTATATGTCGAGATCTTCGGCAAATTTAGCCTGTTCTATAATGAACTGGAATCTCAGCTCCGGATTTTTGCCCATCAAACGTTCAACTTGGCGGCGGGTGGCAAAAGCTTCTTCCTTGCCTTCTTCGGTGTTTGTTGAAGGCAGGGTCACTTTTAAGAGCACACGATTGTTTTTATCCATCGTTGTTTCTTTGAGTTGCTGTGCACTCATCTCGCCCAAACCTTTAAAACGGCTGATGTCGGGCTTAATATTTCCTTTGACGAACTTTTTCAAAATTTTATCTTTTTCATCATCGTCCAAAGCATAATAGTTTTTTGCCCCAATCACGATTTTGTATAAAGGCGGCGTTGCAATAAAGAGGTGTCCGTTTTCAATCAGCTTTGGCATATGTTGGTAAAAAAATGTCATCAAAAGCGATGTAATATGCGCACCGTCCACATCGGCATCAGTCATAATAATGATGCGTTCATAACGCAGATTTTCTTCTTTATAATCGTCTTTTGTGCCGCAGCCTAAAGCCTCAATCATATCTTTAATTTCTTGGTTTTGGGTAATTTTTTCCAAGCTTGCGCTTGCCACATTCAAAATCTTACCTCTTAAAGGCAAAATCGCCTGAGTCACACGGTCGCGCCCTTGTTTTGCCGAACCGCCTGCCGAATCGCCCTCAACGATAAATATTTCGGTGTCTTCGGCCGCAGCCTTTGAACAATCGGCAAGCTTTCCCGGCAGCCTTAATTTTTTTGTCGGGGTTTTTCTGAGCTGCACCTTTTCTTCTTTACGCTTTTTGCGAAGATCTGCTTTTGCAATCACATAATCAAGCAGCGCCGATGCGTTTTCAGGGTCAATCGAGAGGTAGTGGTCAAATGCGTCTTTCACGGCTGTTTCAACAAGGCGCACCGCCTTGGTTGAGGTGAGTTTGTCTTTTGTTTGCCCTTGAAATTGCGGGTCTGTGATAAACACCGAAAGCATCAAAGCCGCGTCTGCCAAAAAGTCTTCTGCCGTCACACTTGCCGCTTTTTTAACATTTGCCATATCGGCATATTCTTTAAGGCTTTTTAAGAGTGCAGATTTAAAGCCTTGTTCATGCGTTCCGCCAAAAGGCGTAATCACCGTGTTGCAATAAGAATATGTGAAGCCGTTTTCATCTTCCGGCCATGTGATTGCCCATTCAACGCGGCCTTCCGAGTTTGCAAAATCCTGCTCGCCCGCAAACATCGTGCGGTTGATTGTTGTGCGCGAACCGATTTGAAAATTTAAAAAATCTCTCAAGCCGTTCGGATAGTGCAATTCGGCAGATGTTGGCAGGTTTTCGTTTTCTTTTGCAAAAACCTCATCACACCCCCAGTTGATTTTCACCCCTTTGAACAAAAAGGCTTTTGAGCGCGCCATGCGATAAACACGTGCCGCATCAAACTTTGAAGAAGCCCCGAAAATTTCTTCATCCGGAGTGAATGTGATGGATGTGCCGCGGCGGTTAGACACGTTTGAAACGAATGTCAATGGTGTAATGGGTTTTCCTTTTGAGTATTCTTGGCGCCAAAGCTTTTTATCGCGTGCGACTTCAACAATAAGCGACGATGATAAAGCGTTCACAACCGACAACCCCACGCCGTGCAAACCGCCCGAAACCTTATAAACATTTGAGCTGAACTTTCCGCCGGAGTGAAGCGTTGTTAAAATCACTTCAAGCGCTGATTTATTAGGATATTTCGGGTGTTCGTCAACAGGGATTCCTCGCCCGTTGTCTTCAATGGTGATTGAATTGTTTTCATGCACATAAACATCAATGTGGTTGGCATATCCCGCCACAGCCTCATCCATCGAGTTGTCCAAAATTTCGGCAACCAAATGATGCAGTGCCGTTTCGTCCGTGCCGCCGATATACATACCCGGCCTGTATCTCACGGGTTCCAAGCCTTCCAAAACATCAATATCTTGCGCGCTGTATTCTTCTTTAACCGCTAAATTTGTTTCAAATAAATCCGCCATTTACATCTCTTTATAGTTTTTATTGCTTGTTTTTATATACCCTCCCGCCCCATTTCTCAAGTCAAATTTCAAAGAAATTAACGATTTTTATTGCCAACCTTTCAAAAAAATGCTATAATTGATTCAGTTACAAAATTGTTATGAATATTATTATCTGCATTATCTGCCGTGTGTGCGATAAGATACGATGTCTTTCATGGCTTTTTGTAATGTGTTGTTGATTGAAGCGTAAAACTGATTATTAACAATTAATACCTATAAATCATGAAAATTCTAGTAAAAGTCGCGGCCAGTATTTTGTTCGTTATGGCATTCGCCGCTGTAGGCCTTCTGGCTCTTTACGGCGCAAAAATGCCAGACAACCCGAAAATATGCAAGTATCTTGCATATTTTGCAGCGGTTGTATCTGGCTTAGCGGCAATCGCAACTCCTTTTCTTTGGTTTTTTCTAGAATGGGAGTAAAAAAACACAAAAGCACCCTTTGCGATAAATCATCCCTTCCTTTTTGGATTGGTTGACTAAACAAAGGGTGCTTTTTTTGTTGTTTACGCATTTTTCCCTCATTCTTCATTTTTACCGCAAGCTAAAACTCTAAGAGTCACCCCTCGCCGAGCAAGGCGAGCGCGTCAAGGGGTCTACAAATTATTAAATCCTCTCTTTTATTGCAGATACACTACTTTCATCGTTCTTCTTCAGATTTTTTATTGCATCAATTTGAAATTACCCTTGAGAATCGTTTTTTAAATCTTTATAATCTTTTGTTATGACAGATCCTAAGTTTATACATCTTCGTGTGCATACGGCCTATTCGCTTTCAGAAGGTGCCATTAAAATCGGCGATTTAATCTCTCGCTTGAAAGAAATGGGCATGCCTGCTGTCGCCATGACCGACTCGGGCAATATGTTCGGCGGCAAAGCAATTTCGACATACGCCTCAGAGGCCGGCATTAAGCCGATTTTAGGCTGTCAGTTTTTTTTGCATAATCCTGATTCCGACGACATTTTAAAATCAAAGGGCAAAGCCTTAGAGCGCGACAAATTCATTTTGCTTGTTCAAAATGAAACGGGCTACCAAAACATCATGAAACTGATGAAACGTTTTTATTTGGATAACACCCAAAGTGGCAGCGAGCCCGAGCTCACTTATCAAGATTTAGAAGAACTAAACGAGGGCTTAATTGCCTTAACCGCCGGTTTTGAAGGCCCTATCGGCAGGCTTCTTTTAGAAAACCGCAAAGACGAAGCTAATGCACTGACCGAGCACCTTCATCAAATTTTCGGCGACAGGCTTTATATCGAGCTTTCGCGTATCGGTTTGCCTCAAGAGGCGCAAACCGAGCCTGATTTTATTGATCTTGCTTATCAACATAACATTGCGCTTGTTGCCACCAACGAGGCCTTTTTCCTTGATGCCGAAATGTATGAAGCGCATGATGCCTTGATTTGCATCGCTGCCGGTGAAATCATTGCAAATGATGATCGCAAACACTATTCTGTCAACAACCGTCTCAAAACAGAATCTGAAATGCTTGAGCTTTTTGCCGATTTGCCCGAAGCGCTTGAAAACTCGGTTAACATTGCAAAACGTTGCAACTATTTATCTGAAAAAGTCAAACCGCTTTTGCCTATTTTTGAGTGTCCGGACGGCAAAAGCCAAGATGAATATATTACCGAAGAAGCCTACAAAGGCCTCAAAGAGCGCATGGAAAAACAGGTCTACACTCCTGATATGACAGAAAGCCAAAAAGCCGAGATTGATAAAAAATATTTTGATCGCTTGGAATATGAGCTCAGTGTCATCAAACGCATGGGTTTCCCCGGCTATTTTCTGATTGTGTCTGATTTTATTCGCTGGTCAAAAACGCACGGTGTACCGGTCGGCCCCGGACGTGGTTCCGGCGCGGGTTCAATTGTTGCTTGGTCTTTGAAAATCACCGAGCTTGACCCCATCAAATTAGAGCTTTTGTTTGAACGTTTCTTAAATCCTGACCGTGTCAATATGCCTGATTTTGACGTTGATTTTTGTCAGGAGAATCGTGAAAAAACGATTGAATATGTTCAAAACAAATATGGCTTTGACCATGTTGCTCAAATCATCACCTACGGCAAACTGCAGGCAAAAAACGTCATTCGCGATGTTGCCCGCGTCATGCAAATGCCTTATTCGCAGGCCGACAAGCTTTCCAAAATGGTTCCGCCTCCCGTTCAAGGCAAAAATGTTTCTTTGAAACAAGCTTTAGAAATGGTGCCGGAGCTCGAGCAAATGCGTGTTTCCGACCCGCGAATCAACAAACTTTTCGATATCTGCATGAAACTGGAGGGCTTATATCGCCAGTCCGGCGTCCACGCCGCAGGTGTTGTGATCGGCGATCGTCCGCTTGATGAGCTTGTGCCTTTATATAAAGATCCCAAAGCTGAAATGCCCGTCACACAATATGACATGAAGTTTGTTGAAGAAACAGGCCTCATCAAGTTTGACTTTTTAGGCCTCAAAACCCTCACCGTCATCAAAAAGGCTGTCGATTGGGTTGAAAAAACACACGGTATCAAACTTGATATGGAAACAATTCCTTTAGATGATAAAGAAACTTATGAAATGATGCAAAGGGGCGATACTTGTGCGGTGTTCCAGTTTGAATCGCCCGGCATGCAAAATGTTCACAAACAAATCAAGCCTGACCGCTTTGAAGACCTGATTGCTATTGTGTCTTTATATCGACCGGGGCCGATGGATAACATCCCGACATACATCAAACGCAAACACGGTGAAGAGCAAATCACCTATCTCCACCCTGCCCTTGCGCCTATTTTGGATGAAACATACGGCATTATGGTTTATCAAGAACAGGTGATGCAAATTGCGCGGAGCCTCGCCGGCTACACCATGGGCGAAGCAGATAAACTCCGCAAAGTTATGGGCAAAAAGCAGATTCAAGAAATTCCGAAGCAACGCGAAAAATTTATGAAAGGCGCCCTTGCAAACGGCATCAAAGAAGATATTGCAAGCTCGATTTTCGACCAAATGGAAAAATTTGCCTCCTACGGTTTCAACAAATCGCACGCCGCTGCCTATTCGCTGATTTCATATCAAACGGCCTATTTAAAGTGTCACTATCCGCTTGAGTTTATGTGTGCGGTGATGGATTTAGATATCACCAACACCGACAAACTTTTGACTTTTGTGGCCGATTGCAAAGACATGAATTTTGAGGTTTTGCCACCAAACATCAACAAATCTCAAGCTGATTTTTCGGTTGAAAACGGCAATATTCGCTATGCTTTGGGAGCAGTCAAAGGGGTGAGTGCGGCTGCCATGAGCGGCATTGTTTCCGAACGCGAAAAGAACGGGGCTTTCAAGAACATCTCCGATTTTTGCCATCGAATCGATATCAAATTCATCAACCGCAAACAATTAGAGCAACTTATCAAGGCCGGTGCTTTTGATGAAATCGAGAAAAATCGTCAAAAGCTTTTTGAAAACATTGAAAACATTTTAAAACACATTTCCGCTTCAACCGAAACAAAAACAAGCGCACAATCTTCGCTTTTCGGCACAGAGGAACTCAGCTCCGAAATCAGACTCAAAGATGCTCCCGATTGGCCTAATTTGGAAAGGCTCCGCATGGAAGCGGAAGCCATCGGTTTTTATCTTTCCGCCCATCCGTTAGATGCCTATAAAGAAAGCATTGAAAAGTTAGGCTTGAAAAATTGCAACCAAATCATGGCAAACATCGAGCTTGGCGATAAAATTCAGGCGAGTGTTGCCGCTTGTGTTGAAAACGTGCAAAAAAGGGTAGCCAAAACATCAGGCAATAAATATGCTTTCGTTTCTTTGTCCGATAATGCCGGCGCCGTTGAAGCACTCATATTTTCCGACGGCCTAGCCAAATACGAACATATTTTAACTTCCGGCGAGCCTGTCCTTGCCAAACTTTCGATTGAAAAACTTGATCCCGAAAAAGGCCCTCGTGTTTTGATTGAAAGCGTCAAAACTTTAGATGAGGCAATTGCTCAAAGCGCCAACGGTGTGATTATATATTTAAATAGCATTGATGCCGTTCAAGGCTTAAAACAAATTTTGAGCCAAGACAAACAAGGTGCAAACAAAGTTTATCTTATCCCCGAAATCAAAGGGTGGGATGTCAAAATTGAACTTTCAGGCGGCTATGCCTTTGCTGATCCGGCCATTTTATCCAAGATGCGTGCCGTTGCCGGCATAACACAAATTAAGGAGATTTAATATGCAACAAAAATATTCCGTCATTAAAGCTTTTTCAAAACCCTTCTTAGACATCACGGATAACAGTTTCATTTTTTTAAAAATCGCGGGGGCTTTTTCGCTTGTTCTTGCGTTGCTTTCTTTCGTGTTCGGGCAAACTTTTGCCTGCACCGTCCCTGCCTTAATTAATAAAACTTTCTGTCCTTCAAATGTTTTTTCATATATTGTCTACTTGCCCTTAAAGCTTTTTATTCTCTCTGTTTTTCTGCGCACTTGGTATGACAATATTTATCTTCAAAAACAAATTGATTTTTCTTATTTCAAAACGAATATTCGTTCTTTTTTCAAATTTTTCGGGCTTTTGATTGTCTTCATTGCCTTTAACTCACTACCGGCCCTTGCGTTTTATCTCTTGCTTGTCAGAAACCCTAATCCCGTTTGGCAGATAGAGCTTGTTTACTTTACCTTTGTATCGCTTGGCTTTATTATTCCGTTTGTTTCGCTTCGTTTTTATTCCAATTTAGCACTGCTGGTTGAAAATCGGCCTTGGCGGTCTTTTAAAGAAATTTATCAAAAAACGCAGTTCAAACTTTCCAAAATTTTCTTTTCGTTTGCTGTTGTTTTGGGGATCAGCCTGCTTTTATTTTTGAGCGTTAACAACAGCTTAAAAGCAAATGTCTTTGAACCGCTTTTGGTTTATAACATTTTGGGCGAATATCTTTTTGAGCTTGTCTTTTTATTTATTTTCACATTGATGCTCAATTTTATCCGTGTTCAAAAAGAGAGTTTTGAATAAAAATAATATTTATGCTTGACTTTTGAAAAGATTACGCTTAAAAAAGCTTTTACCAATGGCGGATTTAGCTCAGTTGGTTAGAGCGCTGGTTTGTGGTACCAGATGTCGTGAGTTCGAGTCTCATAATCCGCCCCATATAAAAAAGCTCACTTTTAAGTGGGCTTTTTTTTATGGAAGAAAGGAACAGGACTCGAACTCACGAAAAAGTGAGTTTGACTACAAGCGAAAGCGAGGCTGAAGCATCGCGGTCGGCCCTGCCGATGAGCGCAGTGAACAAGCTAACACGAAGTGTTATGCGAAGTAGTCTCATAATCCGCCCCATATAAAAA
>DPKR01000076.1 GCA_003542415.1 Alphaproteobacteria bacterium
CTTATCGGTGATCCGCCAAATATTTTGATCGGCTCGGCGCTGAATTTGTCATTTTTAAATTTTGTTGTTGAACTCGCTCCGATTGTGCTGCTTTGTATGCTTGTTTTGGTTTTGGCTTTTGACTTTTTGTTTGGGCGCAAGTTGATTGCAACGGAGGCCGACAGACAGGCTCTTTTGGCATTAAACCCAAAAGATATGATTGCAGATGAAACGCTTTTAAAAAAATCGCTCTTCGTTCTTTTTATTGTGCTTTTTGGCTTTGTTTTAGCGGAATATTTGCATATTCAAAACGGAACAATTGCGCTTTTCGGGGCAGCATTGATGCTTTGGCTCTACACCAAAAATGATGAGCACCAGTTGCGTGATCAAAAAGTTGAAGATGCTTTTTCTCTCGTTGATTGGACAACAATCTTTTTCTTTGCAGGGCTCTTTGCCATTGTGTTTGCTCTGGAGACAACGGGAGTGCTCGAAATTTTAGGCGAAAAGCTTATTCATTTTACACAAAACAGTATTCAAAAAGCTGCTTTTTCGGTGTTGTGGCTTTCGGCCGTTGTTTCAGCATTTATTGACAACATTCCGTTTGTGGCAACGATGATTCCGACCTTAAAATCAATTGAAGTTCATATGGGCGGAAGAGAAGAGATGATGCCTGTTTGGTGGGCACTTTCACTCGGCTCATGCTTTGGTGGCAACGGCAGCTTGATTGCTGCTTCGGCCAATGTGATTGTGGCGGGGTTGGCCTCAAAAGAAAACGAACGCATCAGCTTTGCAAAATTTTTGCTTTACGGGTTGCCTGTGATGCTTATTTCAATCGTTTTGGCAACAATTTATCTTTATTTAATGCACTTTATGTAGGACGAATATGAACTTGATTGAACACTTTGCCTTTTTAAGCGATATGAGATGGATAGCCACGATGATTGTGATGGTGTGCTATGCGGTGTTGTTTTCAGAAAAGGTAAACCGCGCTGTGACAACCTTGATGGCTGCAATGTTTATGGTTCTTTCGGGGGTTATTACTCAAAACGAGGCTTTTGCAAGCATTGATTTTAACACCATTTCGCTCTTGATCGGGATGATGGTGATTGTTTCAATCACGGAGCGCTCAGGGCTCTTCCAATTTGTGGCGGTGTGGGGCGCGCAAAAGGTGAAGGCAAACCCTGTCGGGCTGATGATTGTTTTAAGCCTTGTAACGGCTTTATTTTCAGCTTTTTTGGACAATGTGACAACCGTTTTGCTCATTGTGCCGGTGACCATTCAGATTACACGAAAGCTACAAATTACACCCTACCCTTATTTGATTTTGGAGATTTTTGCTTCAAACATCGGCGGCACGGCAACGCTCATCGGCGACCCGCCGAACATTTTGATCGGCTCGGCGCTTAATTTGTCATTTATGGATTTTTTGGTGACTTTAGCTCCGATTGTTGTGTTGACTGTGTTGGTGCTCGTTGGCGTTTTTGTTTTGATTTGGAAAAACGCTTTACAAACAAACGAGCGAAACAGAGCGGCGGTGATGCGTATGAACGCAGCGGCAAACATTGTGGATAAGCTTTTGCTTTGTAAATCGCTTTCGGTTTTGTTTTTAGTGATTATCGGCTTTATTTTGGCTGAAGAGATACATATTGCAAACGGGGTGATTGCTCTTTGCGGTGCAAGTGTGCTTCTTATGCTATATACTATGAAAGATTCTGCTTATCATCGCGATGAAAAGACGGAAGAAATGTTCAACCTTGTGGACTGGACAACGATCTTCTTTTTCATGGGGCTTTTTATGGTTGTTTTCGGCTTAGAAAAGACCGGTGTGCTTGAGATGCTCGGGCAGAAGTTTTTGAGTTTGACAAACGGAAGTTTGAGGCGCGCGACTTTCATTATATTGAGTGTGTCAGCTGTTGTTTCAAGCGCAATTGACAATATTCCGTTTGTCGCAACGATGATACCGATGCTCAAATCGATGGAAGAATCTCTCGGCGGCAGAGAGGCGATGATGCCTGTTTGGTGGGCGCTTTCACTCGGTGCGTGTTTTGGCGGCAACGGATCGCTCATCGGGGCGAGCGCCAATGTGATTGTGGCAGGACTTGCGGTGCGCGAAGGACATCCGATTAAATTTTTGGGATTTTTGCTCTGGTCAATACCGGTGATGATGATTTCGACATTGATGGCCGGTGTTTATTTATACATCAAATATTTTGCATTTTAAGGAAGAAAAAAGAAGCGGCGCATATGCGCTTGAAAAGAGCAACGCCGGCTTTGAGATCTCTTGACGCACTGACGCTGAAAGCGCAGTGCGAGGGGTGACTCTTGGAGATTCTCGGGTCAGGTCGGCGTTGCCGACACGCCCGAAAATGACAAAAGAGAAAAAAGAGCCGACACGCCCGAGAATGACAATAAAAAAGAGGACATGCCCGAGAATGACAATAAGAAAAAGAACACGCCCGAGAATGACAGAGAAAGAGGCCAACACAAAAAAACTTTTAAAAAAACCTCAAGGATAAGGTCACCTTGAGGGATTTTAATTATGAACAACATAAGGTCCTTAATTTTATAACTGCTGCCGTTCGCACATTTCAACGCCGGAACCACTCTTCCTACACTCGCAATTTGCCTCTGCAGACCCTTGTTCAAAACTATATGAAATGTCATTTGAGCAATAGCTGTTCCATAAATCAAGGGCATCGGCATGATCTTGCAAAGCTGCCGCGCAAGTTGTTCCCTGATCGTATGTTATGCAGCCATCATTCCATGCACCATAACGACCTGTTTGACAAGCGTGTGTGCGGCACTGCGTTCCTGAACAAGAAAGTATTGTTTTCTTCAAACGGGGCGCAATTGTTGAAAGCTCGGTATATTTGCTTGCCGTGCAATAAGCCGTATAGCAGCTACTACCTAATAGTTTTGTGCATGATTCACCGGATTTAAGAACAGAAGCCATTGAGGTGTTGCAAGTTGTCAGGCTTGAAAATTCCGTTGTTTCATTGCAAGTGGTTGTTGGGGGTGTGAAACTAACCACTTCTGCATAACATGTTCCACAAGAGGCGCCTTCTGAATTGACAACATTAAGCGTTCCATAGGTCTTACCGTCTTGTTTATATTTAACCATATCGTCATAACATTCCGGAGCCAGCACCAAACCTCCTGAAGATGAAGATGACGTTTCAGGACAAGTATCTACGAAGGTACATTCTTGCGTTCTATTCTCTTTTAAGAGAAAACCTGTGCACTTGGCTGTTGAGCAGCTGAATTCATATGTTATTTTTTGGCACAATATATTTCCTGTCGGCGTTGCCACCGTTTTAGAAACACATGTGTCACATGGATTGATATTGTCGCAGTCGCCATCTGTATAACCAAAAGTATTTGCATTCCAACCATGAGATTCGCAGGTGTTTTCCACACAAGAAGTCGGAACAGTGCCAATCTTTATGCGCGTTGGGCTATGATAACCTGTTGCACAACTGCTCTTAACGTAGCAACCCGAAGCATCATCTTCAGCACAGGCAAAGCCTGTGTTTGCGCTTGTGCAGGCATTTTCAGTATCATAATACCCGTTATCAACATCGCAACTTGTGGGCTCGAAGCAACCTCTCGAATTTTCTTCGCAAACGTGGTGTACAATTGCACCTTCTTCACAATCTGACTTTGTATACCAATCACAAAGGTAGTGGTCAAAGACAAAGCAGCCGTCAACTTCTTTGCAAGCAACTTCATCCGGATTTGCAGAGTAATCAATTTGGCAATCATACTCTGAAGTAAACTGTCCGTTCGATACAGAACAAGTCAGTTTGCCGCATTTTCTGCCTGTTTGCGCAGAAGTTGCGTAATCATAGTTTGAAAGGTTTGAAACAGATGAAACGTCTGAGTAACCATTTGATGTGTTACAGCCCGTTTCAGCGTAGCAAGTTGCAGAGCCTTTTGATTGAGGTGTATAAGTAAAGTATGTTGTGTTTATATCTGAGGCATTGTAATCTTCTGCACAACCGGTGACCTGTTTACATGTTATGTCACTTTCGCCATGATTGATTGTGAAGGTTGACACGCTGCCATATTCAAAATAAGCAGGATTGTCTGATACCCAACCATCTGCACACCCTACGGGATAGAAACAGTTATTAGACAAAGAACCTGTAGAGCCCGAGGGTTGTTCATTATAGGCACCTGCAACATTATCGCAGGCAAGCTT
>DPKR01000008.1 GCA_003542415.1 Alphaproteobacteria bacterium
CAGCAAAGGCGGGTTGAAGATTTAATAATAAAATGGCTATAAAGCTTAAAAATGCTTTCATTTTTTTCCCTTTTGAATTATTTTGAGATTATATTAAGGCAAAATATTTAAAAAAAAGGTAAAAGAGATGCAACTTCTTGATGTGATTAAAAATTTAATTTCGTTCAAAACAATAACGGGCAACAGGGGGGAGATTGATAAGTGCTTAAAATATATTAAAAACCTGCTTGAACCGACCGGGGCTATCGTTGATATATGCACGCATCAAGATGTCTCACCGGTGATTTTTGCAAGAAATGCTCAAACAGAAGATTTTGATGTTTTGGTTTTGGGACACTTGGATGTTGTGCCCGCAACGGATGATATGTTTGAGCCTTGCCTCAAAGATGGTAAACTTTATGGCAGAGGGACGCTTGATATGAAGTCTTTTGCCGCCGTGGCTATCAATTCTATGGCACAGGTGATGAAAGAGAAGCTGCCTTTAAAGTTCGGTTTTATTTTATCAACCGACGAAGAAGAAGGAAGCGCCAGTTTGGAGGCATTTTTGAAAAAACACGCCGCTTTGAAGTCCGGTATTGTTTTAGACAATGATGTTGGCGGAGATATATATAAAATTGTGGCACGTTGCAAAAATCCGGTGTATGTGGAGCTCAAAGCAAAAGGGATCGCAGCACACGGTTCAACACCATGGGAGGCACTGGACGCTAATGAGCAGCTTTTTAAGACATGGCAAAATATCAGAAAGGTTTATCCTGCTTTTGATCAGGACACCGGCAAGCCGAAAGATGTGTGGATTGATACGCTCCATTTTGCGACAATACGAGGGGGGAAGGTTTCAAATATTATTTCGGACGAGGCAGAAGCATTGCTCGATTTCAGATTAACCGAAAAATCAAGTGTCGAATCGCTTAAACAAAAGCTTTTGCCCTTGATGGAAAAAGGCGTTTCTTTTGAAGTGAAATATCAGAGTATTCCGGTTGTTGTTGATGAAAAAAATCCGCTTTTGCTCTCTTATAAAAAATTGGCGGAAGATGTTTTGGGAAAATCAATTGAGTTTGAATATATCGGCGGGGCAACGGATTCTCGTTCGCTTTACGAGAGAGGATCAACAGTGATTATGCACTCGGGCACAGGCGAAGGAATGCATGCCAAAGGTGAATATGTGGAGCTTAAAAGCGTTGAACAGATTGCTGATATTCAAATGAAGTTTTTGCGAGAATTGGCAGGAAAAAAATGAAAATTTATATTTTAGCTATCGGCAAATGTAAACACGGATCGGCAGAAGAAATGCTGATTAAAGAATACCAAAAAAGGCTGACTTGGGACTTGATTATCAAGGAAAAAGAAAATGATACCCAAGAAAAAGAGGCGGAATTTTTGCTCAAAAATATTCCCAATGGGGCGAAAGTTGTTGTTTTGGACGAACGCGGTGAAAATATGAAAAGTCTTGATTTTGCAAAACGAATCGGAGATTTCCAAAATGAGGGCGTTACAGATATTTGTTTTTTAATCGGTGGGGCAGATGGGCATTTGGATAAGGTTCGTAAACGTGCTGATTTATTGCTCTCTTTCGGGAAGCTCACAATGCCTCATATGCTCATACGCGCGGTTTTGACGGAGCAAATTTACCGCGCGCAGACAATCCTAAACGGACACCCATATCACAGGGAATAGCTAGTTGTTTTGAACACATTTAATGTATTTGTTGCTATAGGGGCATTTTTCAATGCTGTACGTGATTCCGCCGACAGATGGACAAGAATTTTCTGATGCAATAGTGGTATAGCCTAAACTCATGCATTCTGATTGAACAGAACCTTCATTAACCTCACACCTATAATATCCATAGCAGTTGTCTATGCTGACGTTAGCCCCACACAATTTTCGCTCATGAAGGTAGCCTGGCGGACAGCATATTTTATAATAGTGATTATCATCCGGACAAGGGTTGACTAAAGCACCGGCGCAAGTTGTATATGTATAGCCGCTATCCTCGCAAGACTGATTTGTGGCGTTTCGCGCAGAACCGATACTTTCATCGGATTGAGGAAGAAATATGACCTTGGCGCGAGCCTGATAACAACAAAAGACTGCCAACACAAAAGCAGCAAGTGCAAATTTCTTCATAGCCTTTCTCCTTTTTTCATACATATTGTGTTTATTATACCTTCTTTTTTAAAAAAAAGCAAACAAAAAGAAGTGAATTTTTTATGACATTGTTGAGAGCATAATTTTTTGAAAGATTTTTGCAGGAATTTCGCCACCTGTGATGTTTTTCATGGGGGAATTGTCATCATTTCCGACCCAGATGGCAACAACATAGTGTTTTGTAAAACCGACAAACCACGCATCGCGATAATCTTGCGAAGTGCCTGTTTTGCCGGCGGCGAAAACGGGAAGCTTGGCGTTTGTTCCGGTGCCGGAGTTGACAACATTTTCAAGCATTTGCGTTATTTTTTGAACTGTTTTTTCATCTAAGACACGGATAGGTTCATCAAGGGTGCGTTCATATAGTTGGTTGCCATCTTTGGAATAGATTTCTGAAATGGTATATGGCCATGCGGCATATCCGCCGTTTGCGATAGTTAAATAGGCGGCTGCCATGTCAATGACCTTGACTTCAGATGAGCCGAGCGCTAAAGACGGAATTTTCTTCAAAGGGGTTGTAATGCCCATCTTTTTGGCATTTTTGATGATGTCATTTAGGCTGAAATGGCGGCTTAAGTTGACAGTTGCAAGATTAAGCGACTTAGAAAATGCAAAATTTAAGCTCACATCGCCATAATATTTTTTATTATAATTTTCGGGTTTCCATTTGCCGATGGTGATTGGGGTATCTGAGATGGTATCTTGCGGGTCAAAACTATGCTGAAGCGCTGTGATGTAAACAAAAGTTTTAAAAGCAGAGCCGGGCTGGCGAAGAGCTTGCGTTGCGCGGTTAAATTGATTTTTTTGATAATCGACACCGCCGACTAAGGCTTTGATGGCGCCTTTATAATCCAAAATAACAAGAGCGCCTTCCGTGACGTTGTTTTTGGCATTGGCAGCAACGGTTTCGCGCAAGATTGTTTCTGCTTTTTGCTGCAAATCTTGATCTAAGGTTGTGCTCACATAAATGTCTTGATCGCGCTCTCCGATGTAGTCATTAACCTCAGAATAAACCATGTCGGCAAAGTGTTTTGCCCCTTCAACCTTAAATGTTGTGGTGTCATGAAGCGGTTCCTTTTTTGCTTTTTCAAATTCGCCTTCAGTGATTGTGCCATGTTTGAGCATCAACGCTAAAACGGTTTCGGCGCGGTCGGAAGCGTTTTTTTTGCTGTAAATCGGGTTATAGCGCGAAGGGGCTTTGAGCATCCCCGCTAAAACGGCTGCTTCTTTCAAACTTAAATCGCGGGAAGATTTGCCGAAATATTTATTTGCAGCGGCCTCAATGCCGAAGACACCGGCACCTAAATAAACACGGTTCAGATACAGCGTTAAAATCTGCTCTTTTGTGAACTTTTTTTCAAGCCAAAAGGAAATAAGAAGCTCTTGGACCTTGCGTTTGACGCTTTTTCGAGGGGTTAAAAAGAGGTTTTTTGCCACTTGTTGGGTGATGGTGGAAGCACCTTGTGCGTAGCGTTTTAAGAAAATATTTGCGATGGCGGCACGGGTAAAGCCGATGATGTCAAAGCCAAAGTGGGCATAAAAACGACGGTCTTCTACATCAATGATGGCAGCAGGAACGTAATAAGGCAAATCTTCTAAATAAACAACTGATGAAAAGCTATTGCCAAAGGTTTGAATTTCGTTGCCGTTTTCGGCAATGATGGTGGTTGACGGTTGGCGCGTTTTTGAGAGCGCAACTTCGATATCGGGCAGTGTTAGATAGCAATACAAAACATATGATGCAATTAGCGCAAAAATTGCGAAAGCACTGACAATTAAGGTTTTAATCAGATTTTTCTTTAGCGTTTTTTTTGAGCTTTTTTTACGTTTTTTTATAGAGCGCTTTGATGTTTTTTTTGTTTTTTGAACCATTCTATATCTCCGTTATGGCGGGATTATAAAATAAATGTCTTAAAAAAATTTTTATCTCTTTAAAGAAAACAAAAAATTTGATTATATTAAAGTTAATATAACTTTGATGGATTGGATAATGGCAAAAAAAATTTGTTTGGTTGATGGTTCGGGATATATTTTCAGAGCGTTTTATGCACTGCCGATTTTGACTTCACCCAAAGGAGTGCCGGTTAATGCTGTTTTGGGCTTTGTGAATATGTTTATGAGACTTCGCTCAAAAATTGCCTGTGATTATTGTTTGGTTTTGTTTGATGCGAAACGTCAGAATTTTCGAAACGAAATTTTTGAGGGTTATAAAGGTACGCGCAAAGAAACACCAGAAGAGCTCATTCCTCAATTTCCGATTATCAGGCAAGCTGCCACTGCCTTAAATCTTCATTTTTTGGAGATGGAGGGGTATGAGGCAGACGATTTGATTGCGACATATGCCAAAAAAGCCCGCGAAAAGGGATATGATGTGGTTGTTGTTTCGGCAGATAAAGACCTGATGCAGCTCATTAAAGAGGGTGTTGAATATTATGACGGGATGAAGGAAAAGTTTTTTACACCTCAAGATGTGAAGGAAAAATTCGGCGTTTTGCCTGATAAGGTGATTGATGTGCAAGCGCTTTCGGGTGATTCTATTGACAATGTGCCGGGAGTGCCTGGAATTGGACCGAAAACGGCTGCCGAGCTCATCAATCAATTCGGCTCTTTGGAAGAGGTTTTGGCGCATGCTTCGGAAATTAAGCAAAACAAACGTCGCGAAACGCTTTTGGAAAATATTGAAAATGCAAAAATTTCTAAAAAACTGGTAACGCTTAAAGATGATGTGCCGGTGAGTGCTGATGTTGATGAATTTGTCTGTCACGCGCCACTAAAACAAAAATTGATGGATTTTATTGATGAGTATGGCTTGAAAAGTTTGCGTGCACGGGCGGAAAAATGGATTGATGAACAATGTGTCGCTTTAGACCAAGCGCCGTGTGAAACAAAAAAAGAAATTGTTAAAGACTATGAGTTGATACAAGATGAGGCAGCTTTGGCGCGTTTTGTTGAAAAGATAAAAAATGCGCGAATGTTTGCAATAGACACGGAAACAACGGGATTAAATCCGCAAAAAGATAAAATTGTCGGCTTTTCTCTTGCGTATGAAGATGGCAAAGCATGTTATGTGCCTTTAAATCACGGCGGCGAATCGAGCTCAGATTTGTTTGCAGTTTCTCAAAGACCAAAACAGATTTCAATTGAAACGGCAAGAAAATACTTAAAACCCCTTTTGGAAGATAAATCCATTTTAAAAATCGGGCATAACATCAAATTTGATATGCATTTTTTGGCACAAATTATCGGAAGCGAATCGGAAATTTTTCCTTATGACGACACGGCTGTTATCAGCTATTGCTTGGATAGTTTGGAACATGGACACAGTATGGACGAACTCGCAAAAATCTTTTTGGATTATGAGACAATTAAATATGAAGATGTTTGCGGCTCAGGCAAAAACAAAATCAGCTTTGATAAGGTTGAGCTTTCTAAAGCGCTTGATTATGCCGCCGAAGATGCAGATATTACTTTGCGGCTTTATCATGTTTTGAAACCTCGCTTGATTGCCGAAAAGAAGCTTGCGCTTTATGAAAATCTTGACAGACCTCTTGTTTCTATTTTGCGAAAAATGGAAAGCGAAGGAGTGATGGTTGATGCGAAATCTTTGGTGGCGCTTGATGAAGATTTTTCAAATCAGATGCGGCACTTAGAAAAAGAAATTTATGCCTTGGCCGGAGAAGAGTTTAATTTGGCCTCGCCAAAGCAAATCGGCGATATTTTGTTTGTGAAAATGGGTATTAAAGGCAAAAAAACGGCAACAGGTGCATTTCAAACCGGCGCAGATGTGTTGGAAGATTTGGCAGCAGAATATGAATTGCCGAAGAAAATTTTAGAATGGCGCGGGTTTCAAAAACTGAAATCGACGTACACAAGCGCGCTGTTGGAACAGACAGATAAAAACAGCCGAGTTCATACGACCTTTGCACAAACGGTTGTGAACACCGGAAGGCTTGCCTCATCAAACCCGAATTTGCAAAATATTCCCATCAGAACCGAGGAAGGCAAAAAAATCAGGGCGGCATTTGTGGCTAAAAAAGGCTACAAAATTATTTCTGCCGACTACAGCCAGGTGGAACTCAGATTGCTTGCGGCGGTGGCTGATGTGAAGGCGTTAAAAGAGGCGTTTAGAAAAGGGGTGGATATTCACGCGTTAACAGCAAGCAGGGTTTTTCATATTCCGCTTGAAGAGATTGATTCAAACAAACGCCGTGATGCTAAAGCAATCAACTTCGGCATTGTTTATGGTATCTCGCAATACGGGCTTGCACGTCAGCTTAATATTTCAAACGAAGAGGCTAAAAATTATATTGATTCATATTTTGCGGCAATGCCTGAGATTAAGCAATATATGGCAGATACAATTGATTTTGCGCATAAAAACGGATATGTTTTGACCCCTTACGGGCGGAAGTGTTTTGTGGGATCAATCAACGACCAAAACAAAAGGGTTGCTTCATTTGCAGAAAGAGCGGCGATCAATGCACCGATTCAGGGGGGAGCATCGGACATTATCAAAATGGCGATGAAAAAGGTTGATTTTGCGTTAAGAGAAGGCGGGTTTGAAACAAAAATGCTCTTGCAAGTGCACGATGAACTGATTTTTGAGGCGCCGGAAAGTGAGATTGACGCAGTTAAAAAGGTGATAAAAGGAGCGATGGAAAGCGTCGTTCAATTTGATATTCCGTTTATCGCAGAAGTCGGTGTGGGTGAGAACTGGAGCGAGGCGCACTAAATGAAAGTTGCATATCAGGGTATTAAAGGTGCGTATTCTGAGACAGCTGCTACGGAATATGTTAGAGCAGATGAATATGTCGGCTATGAAACGGTTGAGGAAGTTTTGAAAGCGCTCGACGAAGGTAATGTCGATTATGCGTTTTTACCCGTTAATAACTCAACGGTTGGTGAGGTAAAAAGCGTTAAAAAAGGTCTCGAAAATTTTTGTTTTCAAAAAGCAGGAGAATATGCTTTTCGCGTGCGTCACCAACTTTGGGGCGTTCAAGGTAGCAAGCTTTCGGACGTGAAATGCGCTTATTCGCACGAACAAGCTCTAAGGCAATCTGCTGTTTTTTTGGAAAGGAACGATATCTGCCCGATAGAATATGTTGATACAGCACTTGCATGCAAATATGTGGCAGAACTAAATGATAAGACCGTTTCTGCTGTTGCTTCTATAATGGCCGGAGAGATTTATAATCTAAAGTTGCTTGCTCAAAATATTGAAACAAACAACGATAACACCACAATGTTTTGGCTTATTAAGAAGCCTTAGTTATTTTGGGTGTATTGCAAAAGGCGCTTACGAATCAAACCTCTGAGCGACACTTCAGGGCGAGCGCCATAGTGGGTGATGATTTCGCCGGCAACAATGCCGCCCATTAAAGCGCAAACACCTAAGGTTTTGCCGTTTACCAAACCATGCATAAAGCCCGCAGCGTATAGGTCGCCGGCACCTGTTGTGTCGACAACATCTTTGACAACTTCGGCTTCAACAAATGTTTTAAGAGGACCGTTGACAACAACAGAACCTTGCGCGTTTCGCGTAATGGCACCGATTTCAACGAGATTTTTGAGTTTATCGAGCGCAGGCATTAAGTCTTTTTCTTTGAAAAAGGCTTTGATTTCATCTTCGTTTGCAAACAAGACATCGACGTGTTCGTCAACAAATTTTAAGAGTTCTTTACGATGTGCAAGCACGCAACTTGTGTCTGAAAGTGTGAAGGCAACTTTTCTGCCATGTTTATGTGCTAAATCAGCAGCTTTTAAGAGGGCTTGCTTTGCGCCTTCAGAATCCCACAAATAGCCTTCAAGAAAAGTGTATTTTGCGGCCTTGATGATGTTTTCATCGACATCATCAGGGGTGAGGCGTGTGGCCGCACCCAAATAGGTGAACATTGAGCGTTCAGCATCCGGAGTGACCAAAACGATGCTTCTGCCGGTGGACGGCCCTGATTTTAAGGGAGGTGTGTCAAAATCTATGCCGGCGGCGCCGATGTCGCGACGAAATGTTTGCCCCAATTCATCATCATAAACTTTGCCGATAAAAGCGCAATCAGAGCCCAAGGAAGCCAAGCCTGCAACAATGTTTGCGGCACTGCCGCCCGAAACCTCACGCTCGGGGTCCATGTCGGCATAAATTTTGCCGGCGGTTTGGGCGTCTACCAATGTCATACGCCCTTTTTGAAAACCGCGGTCTGATAAAAATTTGTCGCTGACTTTTCCTAAAACGTCGATCATGGCATTGCCAATGCCGACAACATCATAAATTGTTTTTTGATCAAACATAAATGTTTCTCCCTAAAGTTTTAAAGCAAGGCCTAAGACGCCCGCTAAGATGATGTAAAAAACAGAATTTGCTTTATAGTAATGCATTAAAATTAAAAGAAAAGTAAAAATTAAAACGGGCAACAAGGCGGTTAAACTTACCTCGGCAATTTGCAATGAGGCATTTAAGACAAGCGCAACAACAGCAGGTTGCAAAGATTGCAGAATATGCTTAAAAGTTTTATTGCAAGCGTAGCGTTTGAGAGCAACGGAAACAAGCATAATGATGATAACAGAAGGGGTAACAAGCCCTAAAGTTGCAATCACACCGCCCAAATAAGAAGCTGTTTTGAAACCGGCATAAGTTGCCATATTGATGCCGATCGGACCGGGTGTTGATTCGGAAATGGCAACCATGTTGGTCAGCTCTTCAGGAGAAAACCAACCATATTTGGTGCTCAAATCAAACAAAAAGGGAATAGTGGTTGCACCGCCGCCGACAGCAAAAAGACCAATTAAAAAAAACTCATAAAAAAGGGTGAAATAAATCATTTGGCTTGCCTTTCAAAAACAAGGGTTGAAAAGCCAATGAACGCTGCGAGCAAAATAACAAAAACCGATGATATTTTAAGGCCGATGATGGCAAACAGGCTCAAGAAAAAAACGGCAATATCAATTTTTTTAAAAGTGCTTTGTCGATAAACGCGAATGCCCAAATCAAACACAATTTTTAAAAGCACGGCGGCAACGCCGATGCGGATGCCGCGCATGATATGGAGAACATAAGCGTTTTCCATAAAATGCGAAAGGACGGAGGCAATCAAGGTGATGATGGTAAGCGAAGGCAGGACAAGTGCAAAAGTTGCCACAACGGCGCCTGTTATCTTTTTGAGCTTGAAGCCGCAAAAGGTTGCCACATTGACGGCAATGATGCCGGGGGTGCACTGACCGATGGAAAAATAGTTCAAAAGTTCGTCTTCGGTTGCCCATTTGTGTTTTGTGACAACCTCGTCTTTTAAAATCGGCAACATGGCATAGCCGCCACCGAATGTAAATAAACCGGTTTTGAAAAAAGTGAGGAATAAATCAAGTAAAATTTTCATGTTATTTAAAATCCTTGTTATGATATGTATCAGTGATTATATTAAAATATCATTTAAAATAAGGAATTTTAGGCAATAAAAATGAAAATAGGGGTAGTTAATAATTGTTTGAAAGGCGAAACGAGAGTTGCGATGACGCCTCAAACGGCTCAAAAATATGCGAATGAAGGCTTGGAAGTTTTGGTAGAAAAAGAGGCGGGCAGACAATCAGGCTTTGATGATGAAGCATATGTTGCAAGCCATGCAAAATTAAAAGACAGGGAAGGCGTTTTAGAAGCTGATATTATTCTATCTGTTTTGCCGCCTAAAAAGGAAGATTTGAGTTTGTTTAAGGCCGGACAATGGCTTGTTTGCGATATGAGCTCGTTTGAGGACAAAGCTCAGATGCAAGATTTGGTCAAAACAGATATCGGGGTGATTGATTTGAGCAAAATGCCGCGTATTTCAAGAGCGCAGGTGATGGATGTGCTCTCATCTCAAGCGCTTGTGAGCGGGTATAGGGCGGCAACATATGCTTTATGCAGACTAAAAAAAATAGCGCCCCTTTTGATGACGTCGGCCGGAACAATCACGCCGGCTAAGGCTGTTGTTATTGGTGCCGGAGTTGCCGGATTGCAGGCAATTTCTGTTTTAAAAAGGATGGGAGCCAATGTGGTGGCGACGGATATCAGAGATGAGAGCAAGGCGGAAATCGAATCAGTTGGCGGAAAGTTTGCCCAAGATATATCAGGCGAAATCGGAGGTGCTGATATTTTGCTCACGGCGGCCTTTTCGGCAAACAAAAAACCGCCGCTTTTAATCAAAAGTGAAGACTTGAAAAAATTGCCTAAAAATGCCGTTGTGATAGATATGGCAGACGGAAATGTTGAAAAAGAGAAAATGCGCTTAGATATTGAATTTGTTGTAAACAGGCATTTTGAACGCGAGTTGGCTTATTCCGCAAGCACGCTTTTTTCAAACAATGTTTATGCTTTTTTGAAGAGTTTTGATTATCTTTCAAGCAATGCTGATTTTGAAGATGAAATTTTGCGTGCTGTTTTGATTTGTTCAGATGGGTTTTTGAGGGGGAAAATAAAATGAGTTTCTTGTTTTTATTGACTGTTTTTGTGCTTTCCTGCTTTGTCGGGTATTTTGTCGTGCAAGGGGTGACGCCGGCATTGCATGCGCCTTTGATGAGTGTTTCAAACGCAATTTCCGGAATAGTGATTGTTGCGGCGCTCACAACGGCGGCGATGGCTGAAATGCTCAGTTTGGAGGAAATTTTGAGTTTGTTTGCCGTATTTTTTGCAAGTTTGAATATTTTCGGCGGATTTGTTGTTTCTAACCGAATGCTCAAATTGTTTAAGAAGAGGGATGAAAAATGATCAATTTTGAAGGACTATATGTGATTTATTTGATTGCTTCGATTTGTTTTATCATGGCAATCAGGGGACTTTCAACACCTCAAACAGCGCGGATGGGAAACAATTTAGGAATGTTTGGAATGGGGCTTGCTATTTTGGCAACGCTCCTTGTTTTGCCGACAAAAAATGACTTCGGGATATTGAGTTCTTGCTTTTTGGCGGCGGTGGCCGGCGCTTTTATGGGAAATAAGGTTAAAATGACAGCGCTGCCTCAGATGATTGCCCTTTTAAATGGGGTTGGCGGATTATCGTCCGTGTTGGTTGGGATTGCACAGATTTTACATGAAAATATGTATTCGTTTGATGCAACGCTTGGTATGGTTATCGGCAGTGTTGCTTTTTCGGGCTCCATGATTGCGTTTTTTAAACTGCAAGGCAGGCTGAAAAAAGGGCGATTTATTTTTTCTAATGTTTTCAATTTTGCATTGTGCGGTGCGGCAATTTTTGCATGGGCTGAATTTGCACTCTATGGGCATATTTCAGGCATGTGTTTTCTTCTTTTATTGACATTTGTGTTGGGGGTTGGACTCACCTTGCCTGTCGGTGGGGCGGATATGCCTGTTGTTATTTCTGTTTTGAACGCGTTTTCGGGTTTTGCGGCATCTGCCATCGGCTTTTGTTTGTCAAATGTGGCGCTCATTATCACGGGGGCAATTGTCGGGGCAAGCGGAACAATTTTGGCTGTTGTGATGACAAAGGCGATGAACAGAAGCTTGATTGAAGTGTTTTTCAAAACACTTAAAGAATCTGAAGGAAAGGGTTTAGAAGACAAAACGGCGCATGTGGGCAGCCCGCGAGATGCAGCGTTTTTGATGGAAAATGCAAGCAAGGTAATTATTGTGCCGGGCTATGGAATGGCGGCGGCCGGTGCTCAACACGCTTTGAAAAATATGGCCTCGATTTTAGAGAATAAATATCATGTTGAGGTCAAGTTTGCAATCCACCCCGTGGCAGGCAGAATGCCCGGGCATATGAATGTTTTGCTCGCCGAAGCAAAGGTCGATTATGACAAAGTTTTTGGTTTGGAAGAAATCAATCCGGATTTTGAAACGGCAGATGTGGCTTATGTGATCGGGGCAAATGACATTACTAATCCATTGGCAAAAACAGATGCCTCATCACCGCTTTTCGGGATGCCGATTTTGGAGGTTTCTAAAGCCAAAACGGTGTTTTTCGTAAAGCGCTCATTGGGGGCAGGATATTCGGGTGCGCAAAATCCGCTGTTTTTTGCGGATAATACTTTGATGCTTTACGGAGATGCCAAAAAAGTGACCGAAGAAGTGGTTGCTGATTTGTAAAAAAAAAACGCGCTTTTTGGACGCCTAAATACAAAAATTTTCCGGTCAGCTTAGTCGTGTACCAATGTGTACACTCGTCTCGCAGATAAGAAAATTTTTTATTATCCGTCTCAAATATCACGTTTTTTTATGGAAATTTTTCTTGTTTCAAATCCAATCTTTTAAGTAGCTATTTTATTGCAAAATCGGTTGATCTTTGTTTTCGGCTTTGGTTGAGAGATAGATTTGGTCCGTTTCTTCTTTGGCGCGGGCAAATACCTCTTCGGCAAAAGCTTGTTTGGCAATATAGGTTAGAAAAAGCGGTTTTTCGAGCTTTAGTTTGCCTAAGGTTTCTTCCAAAGCTTCAAAAGTGTCATAAATTGTGCCGACGAAAATCATGTTTTTTTCAAGTTCTGATTCTTGGGTTTTGTTTTGATTGATGTTTAACATTTATGCCTCGTAAAAAA
>DPKR01000063.1 GCA_003542415.1 Alphaproteobacteria bacterium
GTGGAGAGCGTGCGTAGATAATAGGAAAAGTCCTTTTGAGTGAGACGAGTGTACATATTAGTACATGACCGAACTCAAAAGGACTTTTCTGTATTAGCTACCAGCTATACGCGTTTTTAAATTTCGCCGATATACATGCCAAGCAGTTTCGCCGCCTTAACATACGAACTGTTCAAATCAACAGATTTTGTGCCGGCTGCAACAACTTCTTCCAAAGGATAAGAGGTCACTTCACCATGGCTCAAACCAACCATCACATTTGTTTTGCCTTGAGCCAAAAGATCAATAGCTTTTGCCGCAAAAACGGAAGCCATAATACGATCGCCGAAAACAGGGTGACCGGAGCGCTGAATATGTCCCAAACGTGTGCAACGAATTTGAAATCCTTTATATTTTTCATTCAAAAGATTGGTTAAATAATCACCGATACCCCCATGAACTTTCTCTCCAACCAAATTTTTGGCTGCAGACAAAACTTCGCCCGTTTCCGTTTTGATTCCTTCCGAAACAACAATAATCGCATGTGTGCGTCCTGTAGCCTTAACAGCTTCAAGCTTATTTATAATACCGTCTAAAGTATAAGGAATTTCAGGGATCAAACAAACATCAGCATAGCCTGCAATAGCAGATTGCAAAGCTAAATGTCCGGCATCACGCCCCATCATCTCAATAATCATCGCACGATGGTGCGAACGCGCGGTTGTATCAATGTTGTCAACGGCTTCCATGCAAACTTGGCAAGCCGTTTGAAAACCAATTGAAAAATCGGTAATCGGAGTGTCATTATCAATTGTTTTAGGAAGCCCGATCATTTTAATACCGGCCTTATTGCAATAATATTTCAAAACATTCATACTGCCGTCACCCCCCAAAACAATAACGGCATCAAGACCAAGTTCGCGAGCCCCTTCGCCGAACTTTTCGGCAATTTCATCCATCTGTTCGGGTTTAATACCTTTATTAAGCGAGCCTAAATAAGAACCGGCAGTTTTAGACCAAGGTGTATCCGAAAAATTTTGTAATGTTAAAATTTCGTATGAAAGCGGACGTTCGGTCAAACCCTCTGTGCCGTTATGGATGCCATAAACAGTCCAACCTTTTAAGGTTGCTGCTTTTACAACGCCCGAAATAGCAACATTGAGCCCCGAACAATCGCCACCGCTTGTTAAAATACCGATCTTTTTAATCTCACTCATAAAATAATCTCCGTTTTTAAATAAAGTTCTTGATTTTTTTTCAAATTAATGTATACTTCATACAGATTTTCGAAATACATTTCTACAAAAAAATATGTTTTTTCGAAAGCTTTTTTTGTAACTTATAGGACGAAATAAACAAATGCAATACGAAAATTTGAAAAAACTGCAGCTTCAGCTTTGCGAATTAAAGCTTGAGCAACGTCGTGTTCGCTCTGATATAAAAAGCTTAGTAAACAAAAATCAAACCATTGATTTTTATCAGGCTCAGAAGCTCAATGCTTTAAGAAACGGCTTATCTCAAAAGATAAAAAAAGTTGAAGCAGGTTTAACACCAAATATTATTGCTTAAAAAAAGTTCTTGACGCGTTTAAATTGATATGCTAAAAACGCGTCAATTTTAACAATTAACAACCAAGAAAAGAGGTGAATTTAAGTGGTTCAAGTTACTGTTATCGGCAATGATGTCGCTCAGTCTTTAAAGATTTTGAAGAAGAAAATGCAACGCGAAGGCATTTTCCGCGAAATGAAATTGCGTCGTTGTCATGAGAAAAACGCTGAAAAGAAGGCGCGCCGCAAAGCTGAAGCCATCCGTCGTGCACGCAAGCAACTCAGAAAACGCTTAGATACCGAAGGTTTCTAGTCTTATTTTAATCAAAAAAAAACACTCGTTTTATTCAAAAAACGGGTGTTTTTTTAACTTTTTTTTATACCTTTTCATATATGTTACAGAATTATGAATATTTGCGGTTAAAATCAAGAAAAGCTGGAAAAAACAAAAAAAACATGATATTCTTTGAGTATGAAATAAAACTTTTATGGATGGAATAAAGCGATGTATTTATGGGTTGTATTAGCTACATTTATGGTCGCACTGCTTTCGTTCAATCTCTCAATTCGGCCGGATGCAGACAGGGCCTTTATGGAGGTCAAAGCCCAAACTGTGCTCACAAAATTCAGAGCTCAGCACTACGCTTTTGTGCATTTTATCGCATCTAAAAGGTTGACTTTAACACAGCAACATTCCGACAATCCGAAAAATACCGTTGATTACGTTTCAGGTGTCGGTTATCATGACGGGAAGATTGTGGGTACATTAAATGATGCGATTCAAGCGCAAGATGTAGAAAAATACTTGCCTTATGGTTTTCAAACCGATCCGAATGTCTTTTCAAAAGTTTACTGCTTCAGGCCAACATCTTTTGATGCAGATGCAAATTATAGCATTGTTTGTGAAAATGACACAAACATCCCGACACAAGATTTGCGAAACACCTGTTGCGGTGCCCCAGGTATATTGGTTTTTGTTATATCATGGCAAGAAATGCCCTCACGTTGGATAAACCGAAACTCAAACATTCCTATGTCTGATATGATGTCTGTTATCACAAAAGCCGACGGTTACGGCTCAAACATCGGCTACATCACAAATGTTGACACTGTGAAGGGGGCTGTTATCAGCGGCGGTATGTATCGCACACTGGGTGAAGAAAAAGACGAAAACAACAATTTGACCGGAAAATATGTCCATGAAATCAAATATAAACCTGTTTTTAAGGTTTTGGAATCTGATAAAGATTTTGAAACATGCATGAAAGACAACGAGATTAAAAACCCTTGTTTGATTGCAATCAACCAAGTTTCTAACAGAGAGGAGAAATAAGATGACAAAGCAAAATAAAATACTCAAAAAAGTGAACCAAACTGGCTCCATGATGATCGAAGCCTTGGCGATGCTCACACTTATTTCGCTCGTCACCCCAACGCTTTACAAAAAGTCTGCCGAGCGCACAACCGAGTTGCAAGATATCAACACGGCAACGCATGTCAGAACGCTGATGAAGGCCGTTGATAACTACACCTCTGCAAATTACCAAGAGATTTTAGAGGATATGAAAAACAAAAATACAGATACGGCAATCCTCCGTTTAGAAAATGACGAATCAGATGGCAACCCGATCAATGCATATTTGCCTTACGGATATAAATTTGATGCCATTAAAAACTTTGAAAAGCCGATTGTTGCGATTAAAAAGCAAGGGGGTGCTGATGCTTTAACATCTTTTGTTGTTTTGCCGAAAGCCGGAGATATCAATGATCTTCGTGCATCCAGAATAGCTTCTATGATCGGTGCAAACGGCGGTTATGTCGATAAAGATAAAAATGCGAAAGGTGTCGGCGGTATTTGGAATTTGGATACTAAGGACTTAAAAGAACTGCTGGGAGATTATGAAGACGAAGTTGTTGGCGGCTCCATTGTTGCTTCCTCTTCTGAAAACATCAACGAAGCAAGCCGTGCCGGAACGGAAAATTCAAAATATTTACAACGCACCAAGTCTGAAAATAGTGATAATGAAAAATGGCGTAATACTATGATGACAGACTTATATATGGGCGGTGTGCCGGATATTTTGCAAGGCAACGCCGAGATTCCTTTAAGCAAAATCTTAGGTGTTGATCAGCTCATCATTGGTGATACAAAAACAAGCGCTGATTCAAACGAAACAGCAGCAAGCTTGGTTGTTAAAGCACGCGATGGTCAGGAGGGCTCTGCTTTTATTGAAGGGAGTTTGAGAGCTTTGGGTGGTGATTTTGCCGTCTTTAAGAATGGTGAAAATCCTGAGCTCAACTTTGCAAACAACTTATTAAGAGCAACAAAAGAGCAATTTTCCGTTAATGTTATGGAATCAGACACCCCTGAATTAGAAATTACTAAAATCGATGAAGCCGGCGCAAGGGCAACATTTAATGTTGAAACAAAAATCAACGGCGCCCTCGAATCCACCGGCGATACAAGGCTTGCTTCTGGCGAGGATTCTAAATTTTATGTTGGAAAAGACGGAAAAGCCATTAAGGCAACGAGCGACATGGTCAGTCTTTTGAACGGAAATATGGTTTTAACAAATGATGCATATGCCCCGCAAGGTGATGAGGAGTATGATAAATCAAAACTTTATGTAGGCACTCAAGCTGTTCAAATAGATGGTAATACAACGATTGGTGAAAGTACTGTCGAACCATTTGAAAATTTAAATCCGAAGTTAAACGTTCAAGGCAACACTTTTGTTTCAGGCAACGTCACAATCGGTTCTGAAGATAACGAAAACAATCGTCCTAAAATCGAAAATTTGAAGCCGAATCTTGATGTCAGGGGCAATGCTTTTGTTTCAAACACCCTTGAAGCCGGTGAAATTGATGCACACAAATTTGATGCTCTGGAGCTTCATGCCGGTGGAAAAGATTATGAAAAAGACAGTAGCGGAAATTATCAACGTTGGCTCACTGCCGACAAAGACGGCGTTATTGTTCAAGATTTAGACCATTCTGATTATGATGATAGCTTACGCTTGGTTATTGATAAAGACCAATCTTCAATTTATGGTCCTTTGTGGAAAACTGAATCAAACACTGGAAGTGTTGTCGAGCGCAAAGACGAAATCCTCCTCGGACGTGGCGAAATCGACATTTCCGGCGCAAGAACTGTTAATGTTGATACACAAGCACCGACAGGCGCTGTCAGTGTTCAAAACGGCGCAATTGAGGCCTACGGTCTTGCCAGTCGAACAGGTGGTGCCAACTATGTCACATCTGATACGGATCAATTCTTAGTCAAAAAAGGTGATACGAAACTCCTAAATATCGTATCCGGCCAAAATGGTTCAACACTAAACGGCGATGCAACAGCAGAAATTGACCCTGAAACATTTCGCATATGGGCAAAAACGGCTGAAGGAGATGATGTTAATAACCGCATTTTTGAGGTTAATGCCGCAACGGGTGAAATAAACAAAAGCGGTGAGGTATCGAGCGCTGCCAGTGTTTATATCAGACGGGGTGCAATTGAACTTGAAGGTTCGCCAAACACAAGCGGAACGAATTATTTAGCAGACGAAGGTGTCGGCTACATTGAAGCTTCCCGCTTTGTGGCAAACAATCTCCAAGGTCACAGTGTTATAGAGCCGAGATATGCTAAAAAATCTTCAAACTATGACAGTGGTGCACAAATTGACCGCTACATGGTCAACCCTGCATATACTTCTGTGATGCACGACATTAAGCTCACAACAAGAGGCGGTGCACGTTTGAGCGATATTTTACCTGACTTTATCAACAAAGGCATTTATATCGTCAATAATACATATAAAGACGGCATTAATTTTAACGATTTAAAGGTGCGCGTAGACGATGGCGTCATTAAAGCCGATGGCGCTCAAGACATCTCCGAGGAAAACACATTTGATGGTTCAGATCAATGGGCATCGCCTTTCTTAGGTATGATTCCGGCACCGCAATGCCCTCCGGGACACGCCAGAGTGATTACCATCACACCGGCAAGCTTCCAGATGGCGCAAACGGGTGAAATGGTGTTAAACTCAGATGGACGCTATTATGTGCAAGAAAACGAATCTCTTAACAAAATTCCTCAATATGGAACTGAGAGAAATGGTAACAACGCATCAAACATGATTTCTACACCGCGCTTGCAACATACAACATATAATATGGGTGGCAACACACCAACATATTTAACGACCTATTATCTTGGTATGGGCGCAGATCAAGCACCTGTCGACAACCCGACGTTTGACTCGGACAACACACCGAAACCGCTTTATTTTCAACAAAGCACTTGGCTCAAGAGCAAGGTGATTGCCTATGGGCGAAGCGGCAAATGCTCTAACAGCGTTGCAGCAAACGGAGGATGTGATGACTTCTTAGGTTGGGCAGCAATCATGGGCTTTATCTATCCCAAAAAACTATATGGCACGATTATTGACTCGCTAATCGGAAGCAACTCTATAGAAGCGGTTCAAGAAGATTCAAGCCTGCCAAAGCAATATGTTTACTGGAACGTGTTCCCTGTCAGAACCAGATCTATGGAAGCATATGCAACAGTCTACTGCTACTTTGACAGAACAAACCTCTTCGGTTCCGGCCACGATTCACATTATGTAGATCAATATGACCAATTACGTAGCTTCAGAGATGTTTATAAAAAGAAGGTCACTGATGGATGGAATGCATATAACGGAACAAGAACCAATAACGATGAATACATCAAACGGTTGAATGATCCTCAACTTAAATATGATGATCCATGGTAGTCTGATAAATTCAATAAAACCCCGCCGTCTTCACGCGGGGTTTTGTTTTTTGAGCTATCGTCAAAATATATAAAACTCGGAGAGCGTGCAGATACGAAGAAAGCTTGAATACGCAGTGTACACAAACAGTACATAAGTATTCAAGCTTTCAAATAGATGCTAGCTATACGAGTTTTTTTTCAAAAGTTTGGATAACGAGGCGAATAGAAGCAAAAAAAGAAAGCTGAAAATTTTAGTGTAGATAGAACTACATGAATTTTCAGCTTTTTGCATTTTTGCGATTAGTCGTCCGTTATACGAACTTTTGACTATTCGGCGCTGTAAGCCTTCTCTTGCTTAGCCGCTTCATCTGAAGTTCTGGCAACATTGATTAAAATTGTTTGCGCAACTTCAGGGTGAAGGTTTAATTTGACTTGATAAATACCAAGGTCTTTAATCGGCTTTTCAAGATAAACCAAACGACGCTCAACATCGAAACCGGCTTCTTTGATGGCTGCTGCAATGTCACGGATTGTGACAGAACCGTAAAGCTGACCTGTTTCAGCAGCTTGACGAATAAGAACAGCCTTAAAGCCTTTCAAAGCTTCAGCTTTTGCTGTTGCAGCTTCTAACAATGCCTTGTTATGAGCTTCTAATTCAGCCTTTTGCTTTTCAAAATAAGCAACATTGGCTTCTGTTGCACGCAAAGCTTTGTTTTGCGGCAAGAGGTAGTTACGAGCATAACCGTTTTTAACAGTTACTTTATCGCCCATTTTACCTAATTTTTCGACATGTTCGAGAAGAATAACTTCCATATTTTTACCCTCCCCTTAGTTTGCCACATAAGGCAACAAGCCGATATAACGCGCACGTTTGATTGCACGAGCGAGTTCTCTTTGCTTTTTAGCCGAAACAGATGTTATACGTGAAGGAATGATTTTGCCTTTTTCAGAAATGAAACGAGACAAAAGCTTGACATCCTTATAATCAATTCTCAAAGCATTTTCGCCGGAGAACGGACAAGATTTTCTTTTAAAAAATGATTGTTTTGCCATGATTATTCTCCTAAAGCTTCAGCTTCTTCAACAGCTTCAATATCTTCATCTGTTGACATTTCGCTGTTAAATTCATCAACTTTGACGGTCATATAACGAATAATATCTTCGTTCAAGCGCATCAAACGTTCATATTCTTGAATTGCCCCGGCAGGTGCAACAATGTTTAATAAAACATAGTGACCCTTGCGGTTCTTTTTAATGCGATAAGCAAGGTTTTTAAGGCCCCAATTATCGACTTTAACAACTTCGCCGCCTTGGTTTTTAATGACATCGCTCAAATTAGAGACAAGATCATTAACTTGTGAGGCGCCTAAGTCTTGACGTGCAATAAGCACGCTTTCATAGTTAGCCATATATAAATCTCCTTATGGATTCTCAACAAACGAACGGGGCTAACCGTTCTGGTTAATGTATAGCCGAAAGAACTATTCTTTCGGCAAGGACAAGCCGCAATATACACGAAAAAATTTTAAATGCAAGATGTTTTTTAGCTCACCTTATTTGAAATGTATGTAAGCAATCAAATTATTGTATGTGCTTAATGTATCGCATTGCTCTTGAATCTGTGAGAGGTTTTGTTTTACCGCATTTTTCATCAGCTCTTTATAACCTACCAGTAGATGTTCATCTTCATCGTTTTTTGCATAATTCAATGATAAAGATATGATTTCCATTTCCTGCATCAGCCTTAAAAATGAAGGACAAATATATTTGATACTGCTTTCCGCTTGTTTGCCTTGTGCTCCACCCAAACGAACAAACAATCCGTATTCGTTAATACCCCATTGGTTATTGTAAATATCATAAAATAAACGGCTTGAGGCTTTTGTCTTTATCAAATGCTCGGGAACAAAATGTTCTATACTTAGCGGCGTAAATTGAGTTTCTGATTTTGTTAATTCGTATAATTTCCATATCATGAGAGTGACATCATCTTTCCATTGATTGAGCCTACTCTTTTCCATCGCCTTTGAATAGCCTGCAAGTGCGCCGGCTGATAAAACCCCGACAATCGCCAAAACACCTAACATTTCAACCATTGAGCGCCCATTTTGTCGTATTTTCATATTTGTATCCTCAAAAAAATTAAAAGTCACTTTAGATAAAAAGTGACTGGAAGAGACAAACTATTTCTAACGACATAGTGCGGCTTATTCACCGCATAGGCTTATTACACCGCCTTCCAGTCTTCCGACTTTCAGGCTGTTTTTCGTCTCGCGGACGCGTTAGAAAAGAGGTTTGTCTACCCCAGACAGACTTTCTATCCATCTGCTCCTAAGAGTAACAAACAAAAAGCAAGATGTCAAAAGTTTTTTGAAACAATGCGACACAAAGCGTTATTATAAAAACAAAAAAACCTGTTGCGCTTTTGCTTTGTTTTATTTATAAGGTAGAA
>DPKR01000068.1 GCA_003542415.1 Alphaproteobacteria bacterium
CAAGATTTGGTTCAAAAAGGTTATTTGCCTCAGGCGATTTTGAACTATATTGCACTTTTGGGTTGGAACCCCGGAACCGAGCAGGAAATCTTTTCATTAGATGAGCTCAAAAAAGTGTTTACGGCTGAAAGGCTCAACAAATCTCCTGCCATTTTCGACAGCACAAAGCTCACATGGATGAACGGCTACTACATCAGAGCGCTTGAACCTCAAAAATTCCACGAACTTGCCCTGCCCTATTATGCTAAATGTTTGACACGCAAGGTTAATCTGGAATTTTTGAGCACGGTTTTACAACCGCGTGTTGAAACGCTTGCGCAAATTGCGGACAATGTTGATTTTATTGAAAAATTGCCACAATACAGCACCGCACTTTATCAAAACAAAAAGATGAAGACAGATGAAGCAATTGCCAAAAACTCACTTGCTTTGGCGCTTGAGGTTTTGAAAAATGTTGATGTTTGGACCAATGAAAATCTGTTTGCAGAGCTCAAGGCTTTGGCCGAAAAAGAAGGGCTCAAAAACGGGCAGGTTTTATACCCCGTTCGAATTGCGCTCTCGGGCAAAGAAACAACGCCGGGGGGAGCAACCGAACTTGCCGTGATTTTAGGCAAAATCGAGACCTTAAACCGCATTGAACAAGCACTTGAACTTTTATAGGAGAATGATTGATGACACGCGTGATTACGATGATGCCGGTGAGATTGGCGGCAACAAGGTTACCGAACAAACCGCTTTTGAATATCAATGGTAAGACACTCGTTCAAAGGGTGTATGAAAATGTTGAAAAAGCGATGAACGGTAAAACGGATATTGCCGTTGCGGCCGGCGACCAGAAAATTGTTGATGAGGTTGAAAAATTCGGCGGGCAAGCGGTTTTGACAGACCCCAATTTGCCGAGTGGAACGGACCGAATTGCCGCAGCGCTCAAGGTTTTGGACCCAAAAGGCGAGAAATATGACATTGTGGTTGACTTTCAGGGCGACAATTTAAATGTTGACCCTAAAGTTTGTTTGCCTTTGATTGAAATGGTGCAAAAAACAGATTGCGACATTGCAACTTGCGGTATGATTATCAAAAACGAAGAAGACAAGACAAACCCCAATGTTGTTAAAATCGTGATGGGTTTGAAAGAAGGCGAGACAGAAGGCAGATGCTTGTATTTTACACGCGCAACCGCACCATACACCAGAGACCCCGAAAAATGCAAAAACCAAGACCTTTATTACCACATCGGGATTTATGTTTTCAAAGCATCTTCTTTGCAAAAAATGGTGTCACTTCCGACAGGCATTTTGGAAACCAGAGAAAAGTTGGAACAGCTCCGCGCGCTGGAAAACGGTATGGTTATTCGCGCCAAAATCATTGATAAAATTAAATTGATTGATGAGGCACCGGCTGACATCAACACGCCGGAAGATTTAGAAAATTCTCTGCCGTTTATTAAGTAAAAAATTATCAGAATGAACGCCGATTAGATCGGCGTTTTTTTGATTTTTACTCTTGACATTTTTTGAAATTTGTCTAATAATAAGACCATCGTTTTATGGATATGGATTTATTTATTCACCTTATAATATTATTTATTTATGACAGTTAAAGCAAGACAGTTAGGTTTTCCGTTGATCGATTTCGGAAGGATCTACGAACCCGTTGAAGTTAAAATCAAGATGCCGGAAGAAAAATTCGGACGAGACAGATTTGGCAAAAAAGCTTATTTTGCCTATGGGCCTTTCAAAGAATGGACCAAAACTTGGATCATTTCTGCCGAAACGGATTATCTCGTCAGAGAATTCTTCATCAGGCACCCTGTTTACGGGTTTGTTTGGAGCTTTTATCCAAACGCTATCAACATTTTGTTTGAAGCTGAGCCTTTTTTCTACATCATGGAACATGCCAGCCGCGTGAATAAACTCTGTTTTTTCAGGCGAGCTGTGGTGGAAAGCGATGATGAGGTGAAAGCCTTTTTGAAAAAAGTGGATGCCTCAAACCTTTCCGACAAAGACAAAAGGCGTGCCAAAACATGGATTTATCGCCGAACCAGAAATCTCGACATTTAATAACTATTAAAACCTAAAAAGTATGTTGAAATTTGATGAAACCTTCTCCTTTTGGAAGCTTATGCATATGGGCTTTCAGGGCGCACTCACCGAACGTTGCTACATGCCTGTGCCGCTCAAAGTAACGTTCACAAAAGAGTTGATAGGGTTTAATCCCTTGAATGCTTTTGCGGACAGTATCAAGCACGGCCCAGAAGACATGGACGAGACAGAATGCTATGTTCTTGCCGCCCGTGACCTGGTGGATGACTATAAGTTATTCATTGTCGGCCCCGAAGACGAAACGGCATACGCTTATGACTCGTTTATGGGACGTATCAAATTTGTTTTTGATGCTGAAATGTTTTTCTATGTGATGGAAAACGCCAGCCTCAAAAATAAGCTTGCATTTTTCCGTAACGCAGAGTTGCCGAGCATTGTTGAGGCCAACAAGTTTTTGGCTCTCGTAGACAATTCTCTCCGCCTCTCCACGAAGGACCACAATCGTGCTTGGACATGGATCCAGCAGATGGTGAAAGGAAAGCGTATTTAGCCTATGAGCAAGAAGAAAAATGCCGGTTTCGGCTGGCCGCAGAACTCAAGGAAATATCCGCCCGTTCGTCTTAAAATTCGCACACACGCGCCTATCTATCTTTGCGGCGGTTGTGTGCCATGTATGAAAACGCTCAACACCAGAGGAAAGTGGCAAGAGGTTTTCTGCATGAACGGACAAACATCTGCCGGGGGATATGGCTTTTTCATTCGTGAAAGCAATGATTTTTTGCCATACATGGTGTCACGCGGTGAGTTTGAAATCAGATTTGAGGCAAAACCTTTCTTCGCTATTGTGGACAAGGCAAGCAAGAAAAACGCTTCAACCTTTTTTGAGCACGCTGCCGTGAGTGTCCCTTCTGAGCTTGTTGTCTTTTCTCAGATGATTGCTTTTTCCGGTTGGGATGAGCAAAAGAAAATTTGGGCAAGAGAACGATTGAAGGAGCTTGCTGAAACAACTTAGAAAAAACGCTTGGGAATTATATCCCAAGCGTTTTTTTGTGAATGACTTTGAGGATTTTCTTTAAGTTTTGCGTTTTTTTCTGTAGCATGAGGTTGTTGTGTAATTGATAGAAGGAACATCAAATATGGAAAAATTTGCTCTTTTAGGTGCGCTTATGATGCTCGCTGCTTGTTCCGAATTTTCGGGATTATCCGGAAGCGGAACCGCCAGCTCGGCTAATGCTCAAATGAAAACTTGTTTGTTTGCTGAAGCAAATTCAAGATATCAGGCCGGAACTCTTTTTACTGCCAGTATTAAAGAAACTGCTTCGGATTTGGTTAAAACATGTATGAAAAAATTGGCATTACAATCTGTTGGGATCAGTGCTGAATCGCAATCTACCGCCGAAAGCATTATTTCAAATTTGCAAAATCTTGCAAATGCTCAGTAAGTTGATTCAGCTCAACAATCAGCTCCGATGATATATCGGAGTTTTTTTATGGCTGGACATTTATCAAAAAAGTGCTACAATAGTTGCCGTTTGAAAAGTATTATAACATTTAAATTTTTATAAGAATGAAAAAGGTATTATTATTTCTGGCAGCTTTTGTAACGCTTTATAGCGTTCAGGCTTGCGAAAAGGAAGATCCTGTTTCACCGCAATTTGTGCGGGAAGAAGAGAAGCCTCAGAACCCTGTGCAACCCGAGCCTTATTCAACAATCACACAGCTCTGGGAAATCAGCATGCGGCGCGAAATCCCCTACCCCTTCAAAGTTTATCTGATGGAAGTGGACGGCGGAAAATGGTATTATTTAAGGCGGCTTAATTTTTACGGCGGAGAGCTGCATCTCGGTGATGAAATCAGAGCAACGGTATATTACGAAATTCCTGATGAAATTGCCTCTATTGATAAGCTTAAATGTCATGATGGTGAGCCTGCTAAAGTCAATGCTATGAGACCCGGGGTCGGAACATATTTGGTGGCATCAGATCCGATTGAAGCTGATGTGAAAAATATGTTTACACTCGATATGAGGTATTCGCTGACTTTCACGCCGATTAAGACTGTTGTGATTGAAACGGTTCAAGGCAACATGATTTATGTGAAGGCCTCAAAACTTGCAGAAACTGATTCTTCCGACTTAACGATTGGCGATCACTTTGCGTATAATGTTTATACGATTTTTCCAAATGAGGTGCTTGCAATCAAAAAAATGCGTTAAGAAAAACCGCCGAAAACTTTTTTTGTTTCGGCGGTTTTTCTTTTGTTCGAGATATATTACAGAACCTTCAAAAGTTCACTTGCTAAATCAAGCTTATACACTTTTTGATTTTTCGGATTTTGCTCGTATTTTTCCTCCAATTCAAAAGCAAAAATATTGGCCTGCTCGACCTCGAACTCTTTTGATTTGCTAATGGTTGAAGCGTTTGTCTTTAAGTATTTATACAAACTTACAAGCTCTTGTTCTTTGTTTTTAATCAAACCGTTTTTAGCAGAAAAACGTGCTGAATATTCTAATATAACATACACGGTTATTGCTAAAAGCAAAGCGCTGATGAAGTGAACATAAACACTAAGCAACAAAATTGTAAGAACAACAAATATACCTGCCAAAATTTTAACACTCAGCCGCACCCATCTTTTTGCAAAATTATAGCGTAAAATCCACAAATAAAAAGTAAGCGTTATCACTGCCGAAATTAAAATCAGCATTGTTTCAAGCGGATTGATGGCAATGTAGGAAACAGCAACCAATGTTAAAACCAACATTGAAATGCTGAATAAGAGATACCACATGTTTAAGCGCATGGTTAAAAACTTGAAATATCTTTGAACATAAGATTCATGTTTTTTGAGTGCACGGTCGAATTTTAACCTGTTTTTAGGAGTTATGTCCACTGAAGTTTCTGATTTGCCAAACAAAATATTCATTACTATTTTCAAACCAACCGGTAATTTCTTTAAACTATCCGTTTTTTTGATCAAAGTATATGTTTTTCCTTCTTCTTTGATATCCAAAACCTTATAGCGCACCAAATCAAGCAGTGCGGAAACAAATGAGCGTTTATCATATATGCCTTTTAGAATATATCTGCTCAAGGGCGCCGTTTGTTTGAAACGAACGTTTAGGCGAGATTTGTTTTCTTGAATATATTTCCATGATAAAAGATATGAAACAAAAATAACCGCAAAGCCCAGCAATGTGAACAAAACATCGCCATAATCGGTAATAAACCAAACAAATCGTTGACCTAAACTCGGTGTGTCGAAAATGGCTTTATCAAGCGAAACTAAGATGTGCATTCCCTCATTGCTGGCAAGCGGAATAAGAGATGCAAAACCCAGTGCGTTTTGGCTTAAATGCACAATAACCGTTCGATTGACAATCAAATTATCAGGCGCACCAGACATAGCAAGCTGCGACATAAAGTTACGGCCATCCGGAATTGATACAATAGCATTTGCAGATGCAACCACAAGATTCGGATAGCTGCCTGCGATATCAGTATAAAACTCTGTGAACTGATCATAATACCATAATTTACGATCAAGAAGATATTTAAAACGATATGTATATACACCAGGCTCTAATTCATATTTTTCTTTAGGTGTGAACAAAATCGTATTACCAATTTCTTGTAATTTATATCCTATTTCTTTTCCGTTTAATGTGACAGATAAAAGATCAACATCTATTTTCTTTTTAACATTTCCACGTGAATTTGTGTATTTCGGCATTGTTTTGATCAGCCCGTTTTTCAACTTTTCACCGTTTGCAACAACAACAACATCTTCTTCAACCTCAATTAGACCAGTCGGCAAAATGTTAAATGACGATAAAAGATAAGGAATATGCTCACGAGCGGGTGCTAAAATGATATTGCCGTTTGGCAAACGAACACGTACAACAGATATATCGATATTTTCATTGCGCGATGTTGTGGGATTGTTTAATTGTTCATAAAAAACCGTATCGGGTGAAAATTCTGCCTGAGGCGCATTTAAGCGATCAAGCATTTGATCATATATTTTTTCAAAGGCAGATTTTTTTTGTTCTTGTATCTGCTTGATATATTCCGTGCTATGCTGAACATCCATTGAATTTGCTTTATTCAAATCTCCCAAATCAGAAGCATCACTTACAACAGCCGTTTGAAAACGCTTCCTAAAAAAGGCACGAACCTCTTCAATATTTTTGGGGTCGGGCAACCCCTCCGGCGTAAGCTGTTCTAGGGGCTTTGGCTCAGCTGATTGGTGCGCCGCTTCTTCAATATTTGAAACTGCGGCGGACAAGTTACGAGAAAACGACAGACAAAGTATGAAACATATTGCAAGAAAAAGTTTTTTCATAAAATTGATCCTTTGTATTAACATTTCCGACACATTTGTTATTATATACTCCAGTTATTAAAAGTTAATAAAAATTTTTAAAGAAAGGCCTACTTATGAACAACAAAATTGCTGCTGTTATTTTGGGTGCCGGAAAAGGCACGCGTATGAAATCGGATTTGCCTAAAGTGATGATGCCGGTTAAGGGAAAATCGATGATTAAGCGAATCATTGACACATTAGAAGATTTGAAAGCCGATGAAATTGTGACCGTTATTTCACCTGACGGAGAGATTGTTAAAAAAGAAGTTGCGCCTTATAAAACTTGTGTTCAGGATCAGCAACTCGGAACGGGGCACGCCGTGAACTGTGCACGCGAGCTCTTAAAAGGCTTTGATGGCACCGTTTTGGTGATTTTCGGCGACACACCGCTCATTACAAAAGAAACTTTTTTGCGCTCGGCACAAAAAGTGCACGAAGGTTTTGCCGTTGTCGTTTTGGGTTTTAAGCCGCAAGATGCTGCGCGTTACGGCAGGCTCAAGATGAACGGCAATGAGCTTGAAAAGATTGTGGAATATAAAGATGCAACCGACGATGAGCGCGCTATTGATTTTTGCAACTCCGGTTGCATGGCCTTTAACGGAAAATATCTGTTTGAAATTTTAGCAAAAATCAAGCATAATAATGCCGCCGGCGAATATTATTTGACTGATGCAGTCGAAATTGCGCGCAAAATGGGGCTTAAATGCACCGCTATTGAAGGCAAACCCGAAGAAGTTGCAAGTGCAAACACACGTGAAGAACTTGCGCTCTTGGAAAGCTATTTGGAGAAACGTTAAAATGTTTCAGTTTTTGAAAAAACATCTTTTTTGGATTGTGTGCGGAGGGATTTTTGCCCTTTATTTTGCGTTTTTGGCGATTATCTTTTTTGCACCGCGTGCAGACAGATTGGAACGCGGGTTTATTCCCTGTACGCACCAATTGATGGACAAGCTTTATGCCTGCCACGAAAAGAAAAGCATTTGGTGCCAAGCCAAAGCCATTGTTCAAAACAATGCCTGCGATTTTAAGGTGATGAAGGACGGCTTTAACGCATGGCTTGAGGGGCGCCAAGAAACACCCTATGCCAACTATTATTTTGAGCCTGTCTTAGACAAGGAAATTGAGCCTGATGATGAAGAACTCAAAGCTTTCTATTTAGAACACCAAAATATTGTTCAAGAAATGGAAGAGCTAAACAAAAAAGGAATTGAACTTGAAATGCAATTAGAGGAAAAGAAAAATGACGAAATCAAATAATTTGCCCGCATGGGATTTGAGCGATTTATATAAAGGTCTTGATGATCCGCAAATTGAAAAAGACTTGAGCCGATATAAGAAAAATGCACTTGCTTTGCAAAAAAAGTTTAAGGGCAAGCTTGAAAAATTATCTGCCGAAGAATTTTTGAGCGCTTTAAAACTCTTGGAAAAAAATTCTGTTTTGGGCGGAAGATTGGGCGGATTTGCATATCTTAATATGTCAACGCAGATGAAAAATCCCAAAGCCATGATTTTTTATCAAAATATATCAGAAAAACTGACAGACTTTGCAAAACCCACCGTTTTCTTTTCGTTAGAGCTCAACAAATTGCCCGAATCAAAAATAAATGAGTGGTTCAAAAACGAAAAAGTTGCTTTTTATAAACCGTTTATCAAACGCGTGCGCAAATATAAAAAATATGAACTTTCTGAAGAAGTTGAAGAAGTTTTGCTCGAAAAATCGGTGACATCATCTGAAGCATGGGTCAGGCTCTATGAAGAGACATCTTCAAGACTCACATACACCGTTGACGGCAAAAAATATAATGATGCCGAAATTTCAAAACTGCTTTTGGATAAGAGCGCTGATGTACGCCACAAGGCAGGAGCAGAATTAAACCGTGTTGCTAAAGAAAATGCGCCACTCTTTACACTGATTTATAATATGGTCATCAAGGACAAAGCTATTGAGGACAATAAGCGCGGGTTCAAAAAGCCTGTTTCAGCTCGCAACATGGCCGAAGATGTGAGAGATGAGGTTGTTGATACGCTCTCTCAAACCGTTAAAGATAATTATAAAAATATTGCCCACCGCTTTTATAAGCTCAAAGCCAAATGGCTTGGTTTGAAAAAAATCAGTTATTGGGACAGAAATGCACCCCTGCCCTTTTCTGCTGACGCAACATACACTTGGGATGAGGCCGTTAAAACCGTTTTGAACGGTTATGAAAAATTTTCGCCGGACTTGAAGAAAATTGCCGAAGACTTTTTCAAAAACAACTGGATTGATGTGCCGCC
>DPKR01000111.1:0-13582 GCA_003542415.1 Alphaproteobacteria bacterium
GCTAAAGGCGGCGATGGGGGCAGAGGAAATATGCGCTTTAAAACCTCAACGAACCAAGCGCCGCGTTATGCTGAGCCGGGCTGGCCGGGCGAGGAGCTTTGGGTTTGGCTCAAACTCAAAATCATTGCAGATGTGGGGTTGATTGGTTTTCCAAACGCCGGAAAATCTACCTTTTTATCAGCGGTGACGCGTGCCAGACCAAAAATTGCAGATTATCCGTTCACAACACTTTATCCGAATTTAGGTGTGATGTGGATAGACAACCGTGAAGTTGTTTTGGCAGATATTCCGGGGCTCATTGAAGGTGCGCATGAGGGAACGGGTTTGGGCGACAGATTCTTAAAACATGTGGAACGTTGCTCAGCCTTTTTGCACATTATTGACGGCACACAAGATGATGTCCTCAAGGCCTATAAAACGATTCGCTCTGAGCTGAAACTTTATAAAGAAAGTTTATGTGCATTGCCGGAAGTGGTTGCCTTAAATAAAGCCGATTCGATGGATGAAAAAGACTTAAACAAAAAAATCAAAGCGCTTGAAAAAGCCACAAACAAAAAAGTTTTTGCCATATCTGCTTTTGCGCACACGGGGCTGACGGAAGTTTCGCGCGAGCTTTTAAAATATGTTAAAATCAAACAAACCGCACCGAAGGAAGAAGAGATAGTGCATATTGAGGCACCCTCAAAACCTTGGTCGCCGCTTGATTAAAAAAAGGAAAGATAAATGGAAAAAAATGAAATTTTAGAAATTGTTCAAAAAGTTTTGGATGACAACAAGGCAGAAGATGTTGTTGTGATTGATTTGGAAGGAAAAACATCTATCGCAAACCAAATGGTTGTGGCTTCAGGCACATCAAATCGCCATGTGGCCTCTATGGCAGATAAATTGATGGAAGCTCTGAAAAAGGCAGGTTTTAAGGCAACGATTGAAGGTGAAGACAAAGCTGATTGGGTTTTGATAGATGCTTTCGATGTGATTGTGCACATCTTCCGCCCGGAAGTCCGCGAGTTTTATAATTTGGAAAAAATGTGGCAAGCCATCGCCGAAAAAAGAAAATAAATAAGTTTTTACTTGATTGTCTCAGGTTTTCTTTTCAAAAAGAGAACCTGATTTTTTTTGCTTTACAAAATCGAAAATATTATGCATAATTAAAAATGTAGCCGAGTTGGCTATGGTGTTCCTAAAACATCTTTTAGCACATCACTCCTTAAAAGGGAGTTGTTGAAATAAGGCATTTGCACGAATAAGACAAACTGTGTGCTAACAGTTTTTAGGGCTCCCACTTTGGATTTCTTTCAAGGTGGTTTTTTTGTTGAATAATATAAAATAGGAGAACAAATATGAAGAGGTTTTTTTTAAGTTTAATAATAATGGTGAGCCCATTTATTGCAAATGCTGAAATAGCAAGCGGAAATGATTGTGGCAAAGAATGTTCATGGAGCATATCAGATGATGGCACTTTAACAATATTAGGCAAAGGAGATATGAAAAACTGGAGTGCCTCTCAAACACCGTGGGCTGCATATGCGTCAAAGGTAAACAGCATTAAGGTTGGTGAAGGTATTACATCGATTGGCAACTGGGCATTTTTTGTTTTTCATGCATCAGAAATCAGTTTGCCGAATACATTAACTTCTATTGGGGCAAGCGCAATTACATGGATGGATAATCTTAAAGAGCTTCACCTTCCAGATTCGCTGCTCTATGTTGGTAATGGTGCATTTTATGGACTTACAGAACTTGAAAATATTGTTATCCCAGATTCTGTTATTTCAATCGGTGCTGATGCATTTGGCAGAGATTATAAATTAAAAAGTATTACCATTGGCGATAAAACAATTTTAGAAGGAGATCCATTTAAAGATCCAACTGACGATAGAGTATATACCGGTGGACAAGCTCAAGGGGGAACGGTTGTTTTTTGCACAGGGCAAATCAGTCAATGTAAAGATAATTTTGGAGATTATAGAGATAAAGTTCAAGAGGCAAATAAAAAAACGATTAATGGTGTGACATATGTTTATGATAAAAACGGTAATTTGGTTGTTAAAGATGGAAAAAGGTTTGAAAAACGCATTTATACCGTTGAAGAAGCGGCAGCGGTGAGTAAACCGACAGGAAATACTTTCAAACTACGTTACAAATAAAATTTTGCGCCTTGATAAATGTCATTTTGCGATTAAATCTCCTTATCATGTTTTTTTAAGGAGATTTTTTGATGCGATATTTTGTTTTGAATTTGCTTTTTGTTTTAAGCGCCTGTGCACACACGGTCGAAATTGACGAAGCAAAAGAATATAAATGCGGTGACAAGATTGTGAAAGCCGAATTTTTAGATGATGATTCGGTTATCATCAAAATCAACGGCAACAGCACGGTTTTGCATCAAACAGCCTCAGAAAGCGGCACGCGTTATGACAATTCGGATTCTAAAATGACATTGATGCGGCAGGGCAGAGATACATACCTTTCTGTTGACGGCACAAACTACCCGCTTTGTTACGAAATCGAGAGATAAAAAAGCGCTCATTTGAGCGCTCTTTTCTATTTTGCTTTGCCGTATTTTTCCGTGATGGTTTGGAAGAGAACATACAAAAGCGGAATGATGAGCAAACCGCCCATTGTGCCGATGAGCATACCCCAGAAAACAGGCACGCCGATGGCAACACGGCTTCCTGCGCCGGCGCCTGTGGCCACAATCAAGGGGAGCATACCCAAAATAAAGGTAAAGGCGGTCATCAACACAGCTCTGAAACGCTCTTTGGTGGCAGTTGTTGCCGCTTTGTCAATCGAGGCGCCTTTGGCGCGTTCATCGCGCGCAAATTCCACAATCAAAATAGCGTTTTTCGCCGCCAAGCCAACAAGCAAAATCAGACCGAGCTGGGCATAAATGCTGAGCGGTAAGCCTGTGATGAAGATGCCGACAAATGCACCGAGCATAGCAACCAAAACAGACATCAAAACCGAAACAGGCAACATCCAGCTTTCGTATTGCGCCACCAAAAACAGATAAGCAAACAACACGGCAAGTGCAATCAAATAGCCCACCTGTCCGCTGTTTTTCTTTTCTTGCAAACTCATGGTTGACCACTCATAGTTATAGCCATCGGGCAGAACTGAAGCTGCCAAATCTTCCATCGCTTTCATAGCCTGTCCGCTTGAAACGCCGGGCGCGGTCATAGCTGTGATGGTTGCGGCCGGAAACTGATTGTATCGGTCTAGACTACGTGGCGCTTGAATCATTTCAATTTTAATCAAACTTCCTAAAGGCACCATATTGCCGTTGTTTGAGGGAACATGGATTTTGCGGATGCTGTCAATATCTTTACGATATGGCCAATCTGCCTGAACCATGACCTTGTTGACCTGTGTGCCGATGTTGATGTCGTTCACATAGCCCGAGCCGAGATAGTTTTGCAAAACCGAATAAATGGAAGAGACGGAAACATTCATCACTTCGGCTTTTTCTTTGTCTATCTCAATATGAGCGTGCGGGGTGGCAGCCGTAAAAGTTGAAAAGGCATACATAATTTCAGGCAAAGCGTTCACCTTTGCAACAAAACTTTTGGTCACGGTCTCGAGCAGCTTTGGATCTGTTGAATCAATAGACTGCAGCCTAAAGTCCATACCGCCGGTGTTGCCCAAACCGGGAATAGCCGGAAATTCAAAAAGGTTGATGTCGGCCTCAGGGATGTTTGCAACTCGTGCCTTAATGCGGTTTAAAATGTTGGTTGAATATTCGGATTTTCCTTTTCTTTGATCCCACGGTTTTAAGTGAACAACGGCAATACCCACGTTTTCGCCTTGTCCGGAGAGCATCGAAAAGCCGATAATATCCATCACCGATTCAACACTTTTTTCGGCCTTTGCAAGCGGGATAAACTCTTTGATGACTTCATCTGTTCGAGGCTGTGTTGCGCCTTCCGGAAGCTGAATATTAGTCACAATCACACCTTGGTCTTCAGCCGGAATAAAGCTCGTGTGGCTCACTTTGAAGAACAACGCATTAAAGACAAACAAAAGCCCTAAAATGAGCGCAATAACGCTCACTTTGCGCGCAATATATCCGACAACGGCCAAATATTTGTTGCGACTCTTATCCACAATCTTGTTAAACCACAAAAGCGGTCCATGTGTTGCCGGTTTTAAAGGCCTTAAAATAGTTGCACACAAAGCAGGCGATAATGTCAAAGCATTAAGCGATGAAAACGACACGGCAAATGAAATGGAAATCGCAAATTGCTGATAAATTTTGCCGGTAATGCCGCCGATAAAAGCAATCGGCACAAAAATGGCAAGCAACACCAACGTTGTGGCAATAATGGCAGATGAAACCTGTTCCATAGCTTTAACGGCAGCATCATGCGGCGAAAGTTTTTCTTGTTCCATCAAGGTCAAAACGCGCTCCACCACCACAATGGCATCATCAACCACCAAACCGATTGCAAGCACCAAACCGAACAATGTCAAAATATTTAAGCTGTATCCAAATGCAAGCATCACCGCAAAGGTTGCTAAAAGCGAAACAGGAATGGTGATAGACGGCACAAGCGTTGAACGCCAGTCTTGCAAAAAGATATAACAAACGGCAACCACCAAAACAAAGGTCATCAAAAGCGTTTCAACAACTTCTTTGATGGAGGCTTTAATATAGTCCGTTGCATCAAAGAAAACTTCAATTGTGAAATCTTCAGGATAAAATTGTTCCAACCGTTTGAGCTCGGCCCTGACGGCTTTCATGGCCTGAATGGCATTTGCGCCTGAGAGCGTATTAAGCCCGATTGAAACAGAGGTTGCACCATCAATCTCAGATTTGAAAACATAGTTTTCAGAGCCGATTTCAACGCGTGCAATGTCTTTTAAGCGCACAAGCCCGCCGTCTTCTTCGGTGCGGACGATAATGTTTTCAAAATCTTTGGCTTCATTCAAACGGCCTTGCGTTTCCAAAGTATAAACCATTTGCTGACCGTCATCACCGGGCATTGACCCGACCGAACCCAAAGAAGGCTGGAAGTTTTGGCTTGAAATGGCGGCTCTAACGCTTGAAACAGGAATGTTCAACGCTGCAATTTTATCAGCATCGAGCCAAACACGCATTGAAAGCGGTGCGGCGTAAACGCTTACTTCACCCACACCGTAAAGACGCGCCAAGTTGTTTTTGACGTTGTTTTCAATATAGTTACTCATAAAGCTGCGGTCGTGTGTGCCATTTGGCGAACGGGCAACCAAAAAGCCCAAAATATCAGACGAGCGGCGTTTGACCGAAACACCATATTGCTGAACTTCAGTCGGCAACTTGTTCATGGCCTGTTGAACGCGGTTTTGAACTTTCACTTGCGCCATATCCGGATCCGTGCCAACCTCAAAGCTGACCGCTAAGCGATAAGAACCGGTGTTTGATGAGGTAGATGACATATAAAGCATATCTTCCACACCGTTGACTTCTTGCTCAATCGGAATACCGATTGTGTTGGCAACAACCTCGGCCGATGCACCGGTGTAGTTTGCTGTCACATTCACTTCAGGCGGGGTAATTTGCGGATAAAGCGAAATCGGAAGTGAAAAAACGGAGATGATGCCTGCAAGAAGCATCACAACTGCAATCACAATTGCAAAACGCGGACGTTCAATAAAAAACTTTGAAAACATAATATAAGGTCCTTATCTTTTTTATAGTTCTGTGGCGGGAGTAACGAGCGCAGCCTTAACTTTTGCGCCGTTTGAAAGCTTTTGAATACCTTTGATGACAACTTTTTCGCCTTCTTTTAAGCCGCTTTTGACAATTTGCTTATCACCAATCACATCGCCCATCACCAAACGACGTTCTTCAGCAACATCATCATCTGTGATCACATAAGTGTAAAAACCGTTTTCATCTTGAGCAAGCGAGGCTTGTGGAACAACAATATTGAGCTCGGGCTTTAAGATAAGCGCAATTTGAACATAACTGCCCGGAATGAGGTTTTCGGCATCATTTTCAAAATCGCCGTAAATAGAAACCGTTGCTGTGCTTGTGCTTACTTCGTTGTCAACAAATCCGGCCTTAAAATCTTTAACCAAAACCGTGCCGTCGGGAAGTGTGATACGTGCTTTCATCTCAGGTTGTTTTTCTGAGCTGCTTTTGAAAGCAATAAATTCCTTATCGGTTAATGTGAAAGCCACACGAACCGGGTTGAGCTGAACAATACGTGCAAGTGTGTTTGTTGAGGCAACAACGCTGTTTCCTTTTGTTGCCAAAGCTTTGCCGATATATCCGTTAATAGGTGCTTTCACAAAGGTGTAATCATAATTGATTTGAGCGAGCGCCAAGTTTGCTTCAGCCTGAGCAACATTTGCTTTGGACTGCAAATAATTGCTTTCGGCATTGTCAAATGTGGCCTTTGAAGCAATGTTTTGCTTTGAGAGCTTGATTTGGCGGTTGTAGTTGCGTTCTGCTTCGGTCAGGCTTGCTTTGGCGCGCTCTAATTCTGCTTTGCGCAAATTAAGTGTTGCTTCATAAATTTCAGGTTCGATCGTAAAAAGAACATCACCTTCTTTGACAAAGCTGCCTTCTTCAAAATGAACTGCTTCTAATGTGCCGCCAACTTTCGGTTGAATGTTGACGCTGTTGATGGCTTCAACATGGCCGATATGCGTGTCTGCTTTAGCAGTGTCTTCAAGAGCAACTGTTTGCATCAAAACATAAGGTGTGCCGGCGCCAAAGCCGCCCATGCCCATTGAAGGAGTCATTTTGCCTTTTAAATACCAGCCGATGGCCATGCAAAAAATCACAAAAGCCAAACGTTTTAAGATCACAGTTTTATGCGGTTTTGTCAGTAACATATTTAATCCTTTCTCATCAAACCATTAAAAAACAAATCAAAACTTTTCTGTACCATAATTTTTAAATCAATCGGACATTTTTTGCTCAAATAAGCCTCTAAATGCCCGCACCATGTGTTAAATAAAATAGAGGTAAGCATTTGAACATCTATATCGGCGCGAATATCGCCTTTTTTTTGCATTTCAGACAAGGCTTTGCGAACGTGTTCAAAAGAATTTGCAGTGTTTTGGCTTATTTCTTCAAGAACCTTTGTTATAATTGTTTCGGACCATTCCATCTGAAGCGAAAGAAAAAATGCGAGCTTTAAGGCATTTTCATCGCTCAAAATAAAATCCGTCGTTGCAAGAAAATACGCTTCAATATCTTTAAAATGCTTTAAAAAAGGCACTTTTTGTTCAAGATATTTCTTTTTTTTCTCAACATATTCGTTTATAAGCGCAACAACTAAATCAGGCTTGTTCTTAAAATACCAATAAACAGCACCCTTGGTGAGGCCAATGCGCAAGGCAATCTGCTCAAAAGTTGTTTTGGAATACCCCTTTTGATAAAACAAATCTAAAGCCGATTGTAAAATAGCTTGCCTTGTTTCTAAAGCTTCCTCTTTTGTGCGTTTCAAAGCGATTAACCTAAAATTTGTTTACATACCTTCGGGTAGGTATAAAACTTTTTTGATGAAATGCAAGGATTTTTTTCTTATGCACAGAAGTTTTTTTAAGCAAAATCAATCTCGTCCAAAACGGCTTCGAAGGATTCGTTTTGAGGGGAGGCAAGATATGCCCCGATTTTAATTTCGCTTTCAACGCCACGCAAATAAAATTGGCGCAATCTGATGTATGTTTGCCCGTCAAGAGAGTAATAACAAACAAAGTCGTCGCCTCGGCGCTCGAGCTTATAAAAAATTTCGTTTGGCATATCAGAAAGCATTGCCCCCGCCCAGTCTGAATAGCCTTGAACGGTCAAACAGGTGCCGATTTCGGGCGAATTTTCATCTTTTGAAAGAAGGGAGGCCTTAAACCAATTGCGTTCATCAATGCGCGCCATAATGCCGCATTGTTTGAAAGGTGTTGTGTTTTCAAAACGCCATTTCACGACAAAAGAAAAATTACCTTCCGTTTTTTTATAGAAAAAATGAGCATTATCTTTTTTGATTTGATGATGAAGAGCCTGCCAAAAATCGGTGTTTGCATTGGCAACAAGCCTGATTTCCTTGTCCGCAAAATTGACATTTTCGGGCTCATTTAACCATTCAAAATCAATCAGGTTTTCAAGCTTCATTAAAAGTTCCTTTGCGGCACATCGCCCATTTCAGAGAGCACTTGTTCCAAAATTTTGTTGTGTTCTTGAGGCGCCATGATTTTCAAGGTAATGATTTCGTCGCCAACGCCCGTTTTGCTGCTAATCCCTTTGCCTTTCAATCTCAACTTTTCGCCGCTTGAAGAATAGGGGGGCACGCTGATTTTCACCTTGCCGTTTAAGGTCGGCACAGTGATTTTGGCGCCCAAAACAGCCTCTTTGATTGAAATCGGCAGTTCAAGCAACAAATTTTTTCCATCCAGCTTAAAATAAGGATGAGGCAAAACATGAACAGTGATTAAAACATCGCCGTTTTCGCCGCCGTTCATAGAAACTCCACCCAAGCCTTTGAGACGCAAAGTTTGTCCGTCTTCAAAGCCGGCAGGGATTTTAACATTGACATTTTTGCCGTTGATATTGACTTTCTTTTCCGCACCTTTGGCAACATCTAAAAAGTCAACATCAAGCGAATAAGAAATATCTTGTCCTTTTGATTGTGCGGAAGAAAAAGGGTTTGAACGCGATCTTGAACGTGTAGCGCCTGAAAAGGCACTCATGATATCTTCTCCGAAAATGGAAGAAAAATCAAATCCGCCGTCACCGAACGGGTTTTGAGAGCTATATGTTCGATAAGAACCGCTGCCAAACGGATTTTCGCCGCCGCCGAATCCGGCGCCGAAACCTGTCGGTTTGCCGTCAGCATCTATTTCGCCCGCATCATATTTTTTGCGCTTTTCTTTATCGCCTAAAACTTCATAAGCAGATGACACTTCTTTAAATTTGTCGGCCGCGCTTTTATCGTCTTTGTTCAAATCCGGATGATATTTACGCGCCAATTTGCGGTAAGCGGACTTTACTTCAGCATCGCTTGCCGATTTTGAAACACCTAAAACATCATATAAATTTTTCATTGCTCTTTTAGCCTTTAAAAATACATATTCCTAAAGGTTTATATAGGAAGCTCTTTTTCTTATTGCAAGTTTGCGCAATCAAAAGTTGCCAAGCGCGAATGATTCTCACGCATGATAATTTCGCGCAAATGTGCGGTTGTGTTTGCATTTTTTTCTTGGCAATAGTGCACAGCAAGCGGCGTTAACTCGTCAATACGAACATCGCGATATTCATAAGAAACATACGAAGGACCACGACGTTTTTCAATAATATTATCGCGATAACGCGCAGCATCGGCTTCGGAAATATAATTTTCCTGACTGACATTGATTTGTTTCGGTTCATTTGCACAAGCTACAATCAAGAATATCGGTAAAATAAATAAAAACTTTTTCATCTTTTTAATCTTTCACATTAACTTTTGAAATGGCAATCACCTTGTTTGTTTTAGAGACGGGAGCTTTTCTGTTTTTCTTCACATTTGAAACACCTTCAACAGCGCCTTTTATTTGAACAACAAACTCTCGCGTATGTTCAATGCTTTTTTGAAATTTTTTATATTCGTTGTTTTCCATGTTGCACCTCTCTTTTTCTGCCTTATATCATAAGATACTAAAAAAAGTGTTAATTCAGTTCTTGATATATTTTTTGCCCATATTTTTTGAGCATATCATAAACGCGTCTGTTTGTTCCGATTTTAGACTTTTTATTATCCAATTTGCCAAGCATTTTTTGAAGTTTTTGATTAAAATTTTTATCTTCGCGGAGCTTTTGAAGATTTTTGAGTGTTTCTTCATCATTCATTTTGTAGTCAAGAACAACTTTAAGCGTTGCCAAATAAACAGCATCCATTTCGGCGGGCGAATAAGACTGTCCGCTTGCTGAACCGATATATAAAAAAGCACATAAAAACAAAATGTATTTCATCAAAAAATCTCTCCGTTCTTAAAGCTTTAATTTAACATTTCAAAGCGTTTTTTGCAATGCCGCCAAGCGAAGTTTCTTTGTATTTTTCATTAAGGCTTAAGCCTGTTTCATACATTGTTTTGATAATTGAATCTAAACTCACCAAATGTGTTGAAGAACGTTGCAAAGCAAGCCGTGCGGCATTAACGGCTTTCATCGCGCCCATAGCGTTGCGCTCAATGCATGGCACTTGCACAAGCCCTTTGATCGGATCACATGTGAGCCCCAAATTGTGTTCCATTGCAATTTCTGCCGCATTTTCAATTTGTTTGTTTGTGCCCGAAAGCGCTGCAACCAAACCGCCGGCAGCCATAGAACAGGCAACGCCGATTTCGCCCTGACAGCCGACTTCTGCCCCTGAAATGGAAGCATTTGTGCGATACAAACTGCAAATGGCGGAAGCCGTTGCCAAAAAGGTGATAACAGCCTTTTTCTTATCATTTTCAGACCCGAACCGGCCATAACGCACCATATAGCGCAAAACGGACGGAATAACCCCGGCCGAACCCATTGTCGGGGCTGTGACCATACGCCCGCCGGCCGCATTTTCTTCTGCCACGGCAATTGCCCAAATATTGATCCAGTCAATTGCAGTAAGGGAATCCGTTTCATTTTTTTTGAACTTATCTTTTAAGCGATTATACATTTCTCTTGCGTGGCGTTTAAGTTTTAAGCCCCCCGGTAAAATGCCTTCTGTCCTAAGGCCTAAACCGATATTTTCTTCCATAATGCTCCAGAGTTTAAGCAATTTTTTGTTTACAAAGGAGCGGTTGCCCCAAATGGCTTTTTCGTTTTGCAAAACAAGTTCGGCGATGCTCATTTTGTTTTGTTCGCATAATTGCATAAGCTCATTGCATGTATTGAACTGATAGGGCACGTCATAAGGCTTGCGATCAATGCGTCTGCCTATTTCGTCTGCGCGCGCAATTGTCCCGCCGCCGACCGAAAAATATGTTTCTTCCAAAAGGATTTTTCCTTTTCTGTCAAAAGCAGTGAACTTCATGCCGTTTGAATGTTCTTTTAAATAAACGTTTTTTTCCAAAATAATATCATCTTTGAAACAAAAAGAAATTTTATGTTCGCCGAGAAGCGAGATCTTTCCGTCGTTTTCAATTTGGGCAATATAGTCGGTGTGCACATCCATTTCTTCCGGATTAAGCCCGAGAAATCCATAAGCAATGGCTTTTAAGGTGCCATGCCCGACACCTGTTAAGGCAAGTGAGCCATAGAGATGCGTTTCGATATGTGCAATTTTTTTTAAATTGCCGCTGTTTTTGATGTTTTGAGTAAAGCGGTGCGCAGCTTTCATCGGCCCCACGGTGTGAGAACTTGAAGGCCCGATTCCAACCGAAAAAATTTCAAATAAACTGTAATACATTTCTTTGCCTTTATGAAAGTTTAAAAACGCAAGATACCTGTTTGAAACCTTGCTTTTTGTAAAAATTATGCGCGGAATGGTTGTTTTTGCCGGATTCTAAATATATATCCTCAATGCCTAAATCGGCAAACCAGTCGAGCCCTTTTTGCAAAAGTTGTTCTCCCAAACCATGACGACGAAACTTTTTTCGCACAACCATATCACAAACAACTCCGAATTTGCGCCAATCATCATCTGTGACCATAAAAACCCCGAAAGCGATGATTTTGCCGGCGCGCTGATATTTTAAAACAAGCGACGGATATTTACGGCTTTTGTTTTCAATTTTCTTTTTAATGTAATATCTCCAACGTTCCTCAGCCCCTTGGAGAATATTTCCTTTGAAACCCGCAATACCCATTTGCATTTCGCCATGTGAAATATAGGAATGTTTTTCTTCCAAAACCTGAAAGAACATTTGAGACAAAACAGGAATGTCTTTAAGATGTGCTTTTTGCCACATTTGATCCTCAAATAAAAAAAAACAGATATTTTGAAAATATGCTAAAGCAAGAATGTTAAAATATCATTAGCTTCAAAGAGTTTATTTTTTTATCAAAAATTCTTTCTTGCATCAAAAATAAAATATGCTAACATCATGTGAGCAAAAGGAGTTCATATGAAAATCACTTTGAAAAACGGACAAGAAGCCGCATTACGACGCATCCGAGCAAAAGACTATGAAGATGTGATGACTTTTTTAGATAAATTTTCTCGCGGAAAGGGTGCTGTTTGGACACATCAATACCCGAACCAACCTAAAAAAGATAAACAAAAATCTGTTGAACATTATGAATCGGATGATGAATTGTTTGTTGGTGTTTTTGTGGGGAAAAATATTGTTGCGGAAGGATCCGTTCATCTCAAAAAGGTGGCAGATCCGTGGAGTGTGAAACAAGCAAGTTTCGGATTATGCGTGTTGGAAGAATACACGAGTATGGGCATCGGAACGCGTATGCTCAAAGAGCTTGAAAAGTGGGCGCTCAAAAGAAAGGTTCATCGTATTTTTGCAACCGTTCGCCACAACAATAAAAGAGCTTTGGGGCTGTATTTGAAAATGGGCTATCAAATTGAGGGAACAGCTCGAGAAACAGCGTTTTTTGACAACGAATGGCAGCATGAATACCACATTGCAAAAATCATAAAATAAACAATCAAAAAAAACAGCCCCATGAAGGGGCTCGTTAGTGGCTGCGCGGAGTGTACAATCTTCGAACTTTTAGAGCACCACCGTGCAGAAATAATTGCAGTTAAGGAGCAGATGCGGTATGTGGAAGAAAGACTCATAAAAAATGCCTCACCGAAAAGATGAGACATTAAATTATTCTCAACTACCTTTCATTTTACATCTCTCGACCATTGGTACGAGTTTGATGGCCATTTTCTTGTGGCATATATGTATCTTTGACAGCGGTTTTAATTGTTAATATTTGTTCGTCATTTAAGCCAATTGCATGCCCAAGCTCCTCACCATGTTTCCATGTTGCTATCAGATATTTACAAATTGCTCTGTCTCCTGCATGACAGTATGTATCAGGCACATAATCTACGTATTCGTGACCATCTTTAATATATTTAGTTTCATAACCAAAGCGAAAGAAATTTCGTTTCACTTTACTGTATACACCAGCTGTTAATCTGCCACCGTTTTTTTTCATTTCTACCTGAATGGCTCTTCCTATAATTTCGGAATCTCTCGCAATAATGTCACACATATCAAAAGTTTTTATGTTATTTGCCAACTCTTGATCAGTACATTTATAAGTTTCAGAATCAATACTTGAAATAAATTTTTTTTGTTCTTCTAAAAATTTTTTCTTGTTAATTTTATCATATGCGAAACTGAAAGACTGCTCAATTTTTTCCTTCAGCGTATAATTAGGAGTTGGCATATATATTCCCATCATTTTATCCTTTCAAAATTTATCTAATACAAAGAATCACTTCTTATGTTCTCATTTTACCACCCTCCCGATATTTTGTCAATTTTTTTATGCAAAAAAACGATTTTTTTATTCAAAATAAAAATAAAGGGCTCTCGACGTGTTGTGAGAACCCTGTTCAACTTGGCTGCTTTACCTGGACTGGGCTACGGCTTTTATCAAAAAAGCCTCGCCCGATCTTGTCGCGTGCCGACATTGCCGTCACGCACCGCGATTTCGAACCGCTTGGTTCTTCACCATAGGATAAAA
>DPKR01000111.1:13660-19542 GCA_003542415.1 Alphaproteobacteria bacterium
CAAGGGTGCTGTTTTCGTTGGCTGCACGGAGTGTACAATCTTCGAACTTTTAAAAGCCCATCGCCTGGAAGTTGTTGCCATAAGAGAACAACTCAGTTTTGTTAGAAAAAGACTTATAAAAAATACCTCAATTATTAAAATTGAGGCGCGAAATGTCCATAATAAAGAAAAAATCACTTACCTTGAGATTTTTTGAATTTTGTTTTTGCAACAGATACGGCGATATTATTAAATGCTTTTGAATCGGCAATTTTAGCGGCTGCTTTTTGAAGTTTTGGCTTATCTTCAAGTTTTTTAAGTTGCTCTTCTTTTTTCTTTTCAACATGTTGCTTAGCAAAATAAATTTTTGTGTCTTCAACACCATCTTTATCAAAATGTTTAATTCCGCCCTTTTCAGTCCATTCAAACTCTTTTTGTTTTGAATTAGGATAATATACACGTTTGGTTGAATTACATTCGATACAATTTTCTAATTCATCAAAACGACAGAAAATCTCTCCTCCATCTGAGTTAGAATAATGAGATGATGACATTTTTCCGTTTTCATATCTGTATACGGATTTACTTTCCGAATAATCAGAACAAGAAAATGAGTCATATTCATCTTTTGCTTCATGAGTTAACAATTTTGAGAGTCTATCTTCCTGTTTTTTCCATGCTTCTTCGAATTTTTCTTTCAAAAGTGCTGGTGGTTCTTTTCTTTTTTGTTCTTTTGAAGATTTTTGATAACCATTGCCTGATGTGCCACGTCTTCTCATTCGAGATAAATTTGCAACCGTTGCAGCATTAGCCGCTGCAGTTGCTGCAGATATAATCACAACCATACTTTATTCCTTTCGAGATTCCAATTTATGGTAATAGTATAGCAGAAAACAAGCATTAAAGTCAATCTTTTTTGATATTTTTGATTAGTGGCTGCTTGAACTGGACTGGGCTGCGGCTTTTATAAAAAAGCCTCGCCCGATCTTGTCGTGTGTCGACGTTGCCGACACACACTGCGATTTCGAACCCCTTGGTTCTTCACCATAGGATAAAATAGCCAACAAAAAAAGCACCGCAAGGGTGCTGTTTTCGTTGGCTGCTTCACCTGGAAGTATTGAGCCTTCAGCTCAATGATCTTGCCACACGGCGACAATTACCGCCGTGTAATGCGATTCCGAATTGGTTCTCCCATAAAGATAAATCAGCCACTAAAAAAACCACCATAAAGGTGGTTGTTTCAGTTGGCTGGGCGTCCTGTACAGTGCCGCAACTTTTACAACAACATCGCTCTGAAGTAATTGCCATCAAAGAACAACTCTGTTACGTAAAAGAGAGATTAGTTATTTAACTCTTTTGTATATTTATACAAAACATCTTCCAGTATATTACTTGCCGTTTGCCTTTTTATTTTTGATTTTTTCCAACAGATTATTTATTTTTCTTTCTGTTTTTTTCATAATCGGAGGTAATTTAACTTCACTTATATTAGTTCCTAGTGTTTTATCAATTTTTTTAGCCAATCTTTTTCTAAGTTCAGCCAATTTATTCAAATTTTCAACTCTTGTTTTTTCTATTTTATTACCTATTAAAGTACCTGTTTCTTCAAAAGGAGGAATCGTTGTTAAAAAATATTTTTTAAATTCTTAGATTCATAATATTTTTTTGATCGAGATAAGTATTGGCCATCTGACATCTTGGTGACATACTCTTCAATTCCTGTCACTTCATTCAAGGTAAATATACCCATGACATCAAAATCGGCTAAATTTATATTCTCCATTATCTACCATAATCTATTTGTTTAAAAAAAGCAGAAAGACTGTTTATTTCTCTCTCAAACTCATAACGCGTAAATACCGTTTCGTTTTTTGATATTTTGCCTATGGAATGAATTATCGGTTTGGTTGCATTCTTCAAAGCTTGCCTATATAAAGGATTTTGCGCCGCTGAAATATATAATTCATCAACTAATAAATCGTATTCGGAGCTATCCCTTTTTATAGCCTGATTCTGCCAATAAACATATCCTGTTTCTTTCCAATCATAATTGCTTGCCACTTGAATGTGGTAGGCATCTGTTCCGCTATAATTAAAAACAACCTTCTGAATTTTAGAATCTTTGAATTTGATACCCTGAAAAAAAGCTTCAATACTTTTTAAGTGAAAACCTCTGAAAACAAATTCATAAGGATACAAGTTGGAAAGTAATTTTGATAAAGAACCTTTAATTTTGTAGCCGACATTTAACCATTTTTCACATTCGGGAATATATTTTCCATCTTCATCACAAATAGGAAGGCCCTCACAATATTCAACATTTTCTTTATTTACTATATCTTTGAGAACAAATCTAAAATTCTTTTTAAATTCAATATATTTTTTTAATTCTTCTTCCATTTTTTTATTTATTTCATCAGACATTACTACATCCCGTAATTAAATTCTTTTTTATAGCCAAATAGCCCATTCCCTACAAAAACCAGTTTATTTATACTATGATTATATTAAATGATCAAGTCAAATTTTAGTTAATTAATCGTTCGAACCGCAATTTGTTGAGAAAAAAACAAGGAGTTATCTCAAAAAAGATAACTCCTGTACAGTTTGGCTGCTTCACCTGGACTGGGCTGCGGCTTTTATAAAAAAGCCTCGCCCGATCTTGTCGTGTGTCGACGTTGCCGACACACACTGCGATTTCGAACCCCTTGGTTCTTCACCATAGGTGCATCAGCCACTAAAAAAGCCCCCTTTCGGGGGCTCATTAGTGGCTGGGCGTCCTGTACAGTGCCGCAACTTTTACAACAACACCGCAAGGAAGTAATTGCCATCAAAGAACAACTCCGTTACGTCAGGGAAAGATTAGCAGCTTAAATCGGTATTATAAAGATTTTTACGTAATCTGACCTATGGGGGATGGGGTATTCCTCTTGCCATCCCCTCTTTATGCCGCTTTACGTATGAGGCATAAAATTTATTTTCACTTCCGAATAGATAAAAAAAATTCGTTTAGATCAAATTTTTTCAAATTTTTATCTTTTAAAACATGTTCTAACAAATAGAGAAACATAAATTTTAGAAAGGAGGTGATTAAAAATGTTGTATAGAGTTTTTGAATCTGATAATGTAAAAGTAAAGGATCCAATATATTTTTCTACGTCTTTTGACAATTTAGAAGAAGCATTACAGTGGTTTAACGATTTGACTGATACATATAAAGACAATCGCAAATCTTATGTTTCTTTGTGTGCAATTTTTGATGAAGATTACCCTAAAATCAAAAAAAAGACCAAAAGACAAAGTAAATAATAATAAACTTTAGTTATACAATAAGCCAACCGTATTTATAACTAACGGTTGGTTTTTTTATATTTCTACCAACTTCGAATCTAAACAAAATCAACTCAAATCAAATTTTTTATCAAATTTATTCATTCTCACGAAAATTTTTTTTGATCTCAGCAGTTCTTACAAACAGGAGAACTGAAAATGAGATGCAATCAAAGACCATTCAAAAAGAATAAAACGGCAAAAAAAACGCCGAAAACTTTTTTATCTGAAGAGCTTAAATCATTTACTTACAACGTTTCTCAAGTAAAAACGTTTTTGGATACTGTAGCCTTAAGTAGTATTAATTATAATATTAATATAAATTCCAGTGCAAGTATTCATAACAATACAGAAGATTTTATAAATATTGATAAAATTGAACTTTTAGCTTGGAAAAGAGTTACTCCAACACAACGAATAGCATTTTACTTTTACTGCTTAACAACAAATCCAACTTATTCAAATATATTTCCATTTACCCTGAATTTATCAAAGGAAATGGAAGAATCTTACGGAAATGGTGGACTTAACAATGAACAGATGGCTATATGTATCAGGAAACGACTGGATGATGAGTTTCTAAAGTATTTACACTATATTCCAAAGTTTAGTTTTATCATTGAAACAATACCTTACTTGCATATCCACGGTGTAATAGAAGTCCTACCAGAAACAAGAGAAAAGCTGCGTAAAGCTATAAAAATTGCAGCATTTGGAAAAGATTATGCCAAGAGTAAAATGCACAGATATATACTCAGAATTGAAAAGGGATATAGAGAATCTCCAGATCATTGGTTTAATTATATCACAAAATACGAATCAGCAGCCGAATCAGTGTTTATTACAAGTTCGTTTAAGCGTGAAATAAAAGCTGAATATGAAACATTACGTAACAAACTCAATGCTTACAAAAAATCACAAAAGACAATCCAAAAAGCAATCAAAGCAGTCCAACAGGAACAAAAGTCAATCCAAAAAACATATAAGTTGATCCAGAAGACACAAAAGATAATCCAAACGACACAAGTGTTAATTCAAAAGCTGCAAAAGGTAATTCAACCAGATACAACTGAAGAAATAGTTCAGACTGTAGAAACACTTGAAACAACAGCAGAAGATAAAGCTCAAGCACCTAACATTTTTACTGATACACTTGTTTTTTTCAACACATATCCACCCCTTTTGAATATTCAGAGTTTGTATTATCTTATTAGACCACCACCGCTTGTTTGATGTATTATTATGTTTTACTTGATTGTGTTTATATTATTCGTAACGTTACATACCAGCTTTGACAATTCCACGACCAAACTTAGTTTCCAATTCATCAACAATACGTGAAAGTTTATCATCGTGTGGCTTAACCTCTTCAAATAGTGATTGTTGGATTTGGTTATAAGTTAGGTTCTTTAGTGTTATTCCAGTTGATCTGTATTGTAAATTAGGTCTGTAAAGCTGTTTTAATAGGCATACAGCTACATTTCGAACTTCTTGGTCACCATTGGTTGGATTCGGTAGTTTCATCTCTGTAGTGTAATATTTGAAATCCTTTGTCCGCAGCATCACCTCGACACAACCACAATAACCATTCCATTTACGTAATTTTTGACAAGCAATATGTGTATGAGTGTTTAATTCGTGCTCCAAGTAGTCTAAGTTCTGGGTAAAATCTTCAAAACTACTGGTATCTTGTATGCTTTGAGGTGCTGTTTGTTCACTATTGACTAAAGATGTTGCTATTCCTGTTAATTCACTCTTGAGATTCAGTCCATTGATACCCAGAGCCTTACGAATCCAAGCGTTATCTCTGGTTACAAAGTCTTTTATGGTAAATATTCCGTTATACTTGAGATGCTCACTGTTCTTATGACCAATTCCACAAACATCATCAATGGGCATATCACCAATTAAATCAAGAATCTTATCAGGACGTATCACAAATATTCCGTTATTGCTTTTTGCCTTATCGGATGCCAATTTAGCTAATGTTTTGGAACAGCTTAAGCCGATTGATACAGGAATTCCAACTTTATCCCATATTGTTTTACGGATGTTCTTGATTATGTCCGTATATGTGCATTGGTAAACCTTATTTAGACTGGTCAGATCAATATAAGATTCATCTACTGAGGTTACTTCTACGTCTGGGCTAAAGGTTTTAATTGTATCCATAACTTGTCTTGAAATTTCAGAATAGCGATGGTGTCTTGCTGGAATACATATAGCATCAGGAAATTGTGGTTTGACTTGAAAATACGGCTGTCCCATCTTGATTCCCAGCGCTTTAGCTTCTTTGGATCTTGAAACAATAATACCTTTACTTCCACCGCCTGTCATTACACAAACAGGTTTATATTGCAGGTTAGGATCGTCTTTCCTCTCACAAGATACAAAAAAACAGTCACAATCTACCAGTGCTATTATGTGTTGACGCATTTAAACCTCACCGTGTTCTAATTCTGTTCTATTTTATTTTGTATTTCGGTAATGTCAATAAATAAACATAAGTGCTCAACATACAAATTATCATAGTAACAAAAAAAGAGGTATATAAAACACCTCTTTCAATGCTT
>DPKR01000044.1 GCA_003542415.1 Alphaproteobacteria bacterium
AACCGGTTAAATCAGGATCGCAATGCAAACTTGTGTTTACCCATTTTGAGAAGCTGGTTGCCGCAAAATTTGAAAAGGCCTTTTTATCTGTTTTATCATAGCAGGTCAGCCCGTTTACTGAAACTTCTTTATATAAGTATTCCAAACTGTTCTGTATACCCAAAGATGATCCATCCATATAACCTAATGCAGAGCAAGTCGTTGCTGGGGCACATTTTGTATATTTTATATTGTTGCAGGTTTCTGTGTCTGTTGATGTATATCCGGTCCCATGTTTTGCAATACATGCCTCCGTAGCCGTCCCGCTCGTATACGAAATCCAGCCGTTTGTTTCCGTATAAGCCGAACAAGAAACAGGTGTTGACGAACACGTTCTCTTAACACATAGTGCATTATGATTTGCCGCGTCCAAAGCATCTGTTGGCGTATAATCCCCAATAGAAATAATCATTGTTGTCGGCGTATTGCAACTAAATGACGAAGGTACCGCGTTAGTTGACCAGTAAGCACCTCGTGTTTTAATTTCACATGTAGTTGGTAGGCATTGCCAACATCTCTTTGATCCTTCCGGCACTTCTGGGGTAGCGTATGTCGGCACAAGTTGCCAACCCGAGCCGTCAGGCGGTGTCAAAGAAGAACAAGCAGCTGTTCCGGGGTTGCTGTCAAAATATTTTTGGTCTTCATCGCAGTGAATATTATAATAACAAGTAACCCCTTCAACACTTATCGTGCTATATGTCAGGTAGCTGTCCGTCGGCGCATTTTCATAATATCCTTCTGCCGAATTACATCCGCTTTTTACCCAACATCCTGATTGCGCATCTTCTGCGCAAACAAAGCCTGTTCCGGCACACTCTTCTTCAGTGTCATAATATCCTGAAGAGACGGAACAATTTGCCTTTGAGCAAAAATAAGCATTACCGAACGGACATTTTATTTTGAGGAGATCTCCGCATTGTTGTTCGGTGAAAGTATAACCGATGCTTGCGCAATCGGGCAACGTTTCGCATTGCTCTGTTGCATTTCCTGCAGATGCCATAAACGCCGCAATGCTGAAAACCACCAGTTGATAAAATATATTCTTGCTCATCAAAAATCTCCTAAAATATAAACTTTCTTTTCATCAAAAATTCTCAACTAATTAGCGCACAAATTATTTGGAAACCCAAGACCGCTACACAGCGGACATCCGCCGTAAATGCCTATACCATCACATCCAGACCCCCATTTTACACCGCTACTAAGTTGAGTAGGCGCCTGATAGGTATCAATTAAGCATGAAGCGGTTGATGGAACGTGCCTGCTACAACATAGATATTGTTCGTCTGGATCGTCTGCCTTGTAAATACTGCCTCTGCTCTTAATCCAAGCCTTTTTCGAACCTAAGTATCCTTGATAAGTTGTTTGAGAACCGTTTGCTTGTGTCACACGAACCATACAAAGGCCGGTAGCTTTTTGAAAACCGTAATCTTCTGTCAGCTCAGCTTGTGATAATATTGGAGCAGAAACTGGGCACAACGTTCTTGGATAATCAGAAACAATGGCTTGTCCTCCGCATTGTAGTTCAGAATGTGCAAACCCATAAGCAGGACTTTGAAATGCTGAAATCGTATAATCATCAAAAGACTTTGTATCTCTGGAATCATAACAGTTTTTCGTTGTCCCGTTTTGCGTAACCTCAGTAACTTTATACAACACTCCTGTCGGCGCATTCGTCTGGTATGGAAAGACCCCATTTTCTCTGACATCTTCACATGTAAAGTTATAATTTGGCTCGCAACAATAATAAAATGCGGCTGGAGCCCAGCAAGAATAAGCTGAAGAATATGTCATTGTACTTGTATATCCTGATAAACAAGTTGATGTATAATCATAACAAGTCACATACCTGTCACCCACCCACGCATTTCTCTCATTGCATTTGAATCCTGTTAAACAAGAAACCTCCGATGATTTTCCAGAAGAAGAACCGAAATCGCATGTTTTCTCAAAACATTTTTTACAAACTTCACCGTTTAACCCCGTTTTCGTATCATAGCCGCTAAGATACCATCCGTTAGAGCCACTTGTTCCGCACTTTGAAACTGCCGTCTCGTATCCCGGATATTGATAACATGGATCTTGGCATATACCACAAGTCAAATCTTCATTATCAGGAGTTTTTACCTCATAAGAAACCGCAAAATATTTACCTGTGCTGCAAGATGTTTGATATCCGCTTCCGCAACCGGTTATCTCTTGACAAGTTTTTGTTTCCGTCCCAACATTAAAATGATATGAATCTCCATAAGCTAAATAGGAATAAAGTTCGGAAACATCTGTATATCCCGTGGCACAGTCTGTCGGCGCATAGCACTCATAAATGCTTGCTAATTCGGGGCAGCTTGCACCTGTCGGGCAGGTGTTGTAATACCCCTCATCATTATTGCAAACATGCTTCGAACAAAAATACCCATCGCCAAACGGACATTTCATCCTTAAGAGATTTTTGCATTCCTCTGCCGTATGAGTAAAGCCGAGTTCAGAACAAGACATAATGTCTGTGCCACAGCTAAAACCTGCCTGAGCCGAGAGCGGTGCAGCCACTGCAACGCTCAAAATTACCATTTTTTTCAAAATCTTATTCATCAAAAATCTCCTAAAATCTTAAATTCCGATAGTTCTCAATCAGTTTTTTTTTACGGATCAAGCGCAACATCACTGCCTAAATCTATACTTGTGTTGTCCCCCAATTCTCTGTCACAGTCAACCGCTATAAATCCGCCATTAGAAGCACGGTTCTTATAATAGCATCCGTCGCTACATAGCTGACAGCTGTAATTATAGTTATTTGCTTTGCAAGTATCTGCATCAGAATATCCATCCGTTCCGCAGAACTTAATCGGCGTTATTGTGCCACTATTGTCACAACCTGTGCATTTTGAACTGTCTACCAGATTAAAAGCACATCTTTGCGATGGGACATAACAGATGTCTGAACCAAGGTTATATTCCGTAATGCTGATATATTTGCATTCATATACAGGTGTGAATGATATCAATTCATCGGTTCCGCCTATTGTCGTGCCGGTTAATTCACAATCAAGAATTCTACCATTCTTTGTACACTCAGAACCGTTCCAAGTGCCTCCACTGGCCAAACATTTCGTTCGATTCATAACGCATGGTTCATCAATAACCGTCCCTGTTCCACTGCCCTGTTCATAGTTTTCCAGACAGCAGTTGCTTCCTTGTGTATATTCTGTTGAGCCATAGCCTGATGCGCAGCTCGGATACCATTTAAGCTTCACTTGAGTGTCGTCTTGTTGCAAACATTGACGACATATCGCAACATTTGTGCTACCGTCTAACATACTGGATATCGCATTTTCGCATTCAACAGATGTGGTGTAAAGTGTGTTTGACGTTTTCCCATAACAATAAACCGGATCATCTGGCATATCATAGCAGTAGTTTCCATCGCTCATTGTGCTGTGCGTATCGTCTTCATTCAGCATCACATCATTGTAGTCAAAAAAGTTGTTTGCAAATAACTTATTAAACCCTGTATCATCATCACCAAACGAATCTGTTGCAACCCAAACACCGCTTGTGCAAACCGAAACTGTCGGCATATCTTCAATGCACTGATAGCAACCTGAATCATCAAATGTTTTACAAATTTGACCTGAGCCGCAAGTGCTTTGGCATTTTGCCTGCGTCATACAACATCCTGTTCCGTCAGCATCTTTAATATAGCCGGTATTACACTTAAAATCAGCATAGCGCACACCGCCATCACCACAAGACACGCCATCTGCAGCAAGCGGCCTATGCATACATCTTTCGGAAGACATATCTAGTGTAGCATTTGCAGGTAGATTTGCAGCATTGTAGAAACCTGTGCAAGTATTTGTTTTCAAACAAGTGTTTACTGTGCTCTTGCAGTAGCCTGTATCGCAATCAATTTCACTGCTCATATTTTTCCACGCATCAACCGGACCATAATTATCGCCCTCATCGTCAACATAATTTGTTTCTGCCGGAATTTCATTAGAAGAACACACGATTTCTGTGCATTGTCCGCAAGCTGAAGCGCCGGCAAATGTTGTGCTTTCCGAATAACTTTCACCGCATCCGCAAGAAGTCACATCAGCCGTATAGTTGATCGGGCAAGTCTTTGCCTCGCAAGTGCCACAACCTGCCGCAATTTCAGTCCATGTCCATCCGTCCGAGCCGTGCGGTCTGGCAAAGCAAACACTCTGCATTGTTGCAAGCGTTGTGTTGCATTCAAAAGCCTTCACACATGTCATTTCATTGCCGTCAACATAAAACGTCTTTTGTGCAGATGTAATAAAGTATTGGAGCCATGATTCTTGTGCGCTTACCCAACCGGTTGCACACCCGGTTGTCTTGTAACAACTGTTTACAAGATTGTTTTCGCAACCAGCTCCTGCCGGACATTGTTCATCATAATATCCGTTAACTTGATCGCACTCGCATGGATAACAAGCGTTGCCTCCCGAATACCCTGTTGCATTACCCCCGACAGTTGAAAGAATTCTACCTGTTCCGCAATTTGCCGAAGTCGTTGCCGACCCTGCCGGACATTGCTTGATTTTACAAGTTCTGCAAGTTTCTTGAACACCGCCAAGCATAACGGTTTGCGTTTGATCATCTTCATAACCTTGGGCGCACGGCGTCGTGCTGTAACCACTTAATCCATAATCTTCACAGGTCATTGCAACACAAGAATTTCCGGATTTCGTCCAGCCGTTTGCCGTGTCACAAACAAAGCCCCCATGCTTTGTCGTTCCCCTCGTACAAGTGGCTGTTCCTGAAATAGGTGTGCATTCTGCACCGGAGAAGGCGGTTGCATGTGCCGGCAATGTTTCATATGGGAATATTGTTGGCGGACATATTTGCAATGCCGTTGAGCAATCAGCGCCACAGTGCGAACTGTCGCATTGCTTTTTCTTCCAACATTGCGTGCTGACCCCGCCGACCATTCTTGTTTTAGATTCACACTCCCAGTTTTCCGGACACTCACTCAACTTATAATCATCATATCTGTCGCAAGGCTTTGCCGTACACCCGTCGCTGTCAGCGTTTATCATCCAACCATCACTCTCTTTGCAAGTAAAGCCGCTATATCTCTTCTCACCGCTTGTGCACTGATTTGTTCCCCCGCCCAACACAGGTTCGCAAGCAGTACCTGAAACATCGGAATGTGCCGGTTTGTTAGATTCTGTAAATGAAAATCTTGCACAATCATTCACCTCTGTTGTGCACCCCTCTCCGCAGTGTGAAGAATCACATCCGCCATTAACTTTCCAACAATAAGAAATGTTCTCACCTAATTCATACGTCGTTGTGCTTTTAGAGCACGTATGATTCGGATTGGCGCCTTCACACGCAGATTGTGATCCATATATGTATGGGTCATTTACCGCTCTGTTATCATCACAACTTTTTGCTTCGCACTCTGTACCGGCAGCATTTTTCTTCCATCCGGTATTGCATTCAAAATCCTTATATTTATCTGAAGCACCATGATTACATGTATTTGTTCCGCTGCCGGAAACAACATGGCAAGCATCACCTGTCAAAGAAGCATGCAACGGAGGTGTTGAATAAGGATAATCCGCGCAATCATTTGTTTCTGTGGCACAACCTGTTCCGCAGTGTGCATTATCACAACCACTAGCTTTCCAACATGTCTGATTGCTTTGGTCGCCTAACTGATAGTTGCTTCGGCTTGTGCAGCTGTAGTTCGGTTTTTCTGCCTTACAAGCGCTTTCTTTGTCATATATATACCCGTCGTCCGTATTGTCTGCACAACTCTTTTCGACACAAGTATTGCCGGATTTTTTATAGCCGCTCTCGCACTCAAAGCCTTCCCATGTTTTCTTGTCGCTGCAAGTTTCCGAACACTCACCTTGCATGATTGCGTTTTCAATTTCAGATGTATATGCCCCTGAGCATGTTGTTGCTGCAGTCGCACAATCTGCACCGCAATATCCGCTTGCACAGCCTTCAACAACAACTTTGCACTTTTTAGCAATACCGCCTAAAGTCACATCTCTATCCTCACAAGCTTTGTTTCCCGGGCATTCTTCGTAATAGCCGGCAAATTCACTGCATGTTTTTGCAACGCATGCGCTGTTTGTCAGATTTTTCGTCCATCCGTTTGCATCATCACATTCAAATCCATCAAACATCAATGTCACAGCAGAACACATATTCGTTCCACCACCCGTAATTTTAGAACATTTATTGTTGCTCATCGTTGCATGTGCAACAACTTCATACGGATACCCTACACAATCATTTGTTTCCGTGCTGCAATTTGATCCGCAATGCGAGGCATCACAGGTATCTTTTTGATAGCACATTGTGTTTGTGTTTCCTGTCTTTTTTGCCTCCTTTGTACATGTCCAATTATCCGGACACGTTGCAAACCAGCCCGTATAGTCTTCACACTCTTTTGCCACGCATGAATTTCCGGATTCCCTAAAACCGTCATTACAAGTAAATGTTTTATACATCGTTGTTTTCACACAGCTTGATGTTCCGCCGCCGGTCACTTTTTCGCAATGGTCACTGCCCATTGTTGCGTTCTCGATGGCTGGCAAATCATATCCCACACATTCCTCTGTCTCTGTTGCGCAATTTTCTCCACAGTAATCGGCAGCACACGTACCAATTGCATAACATGTTTTATCCATATTTCCTAATTTCTTAGAAGCTGAAGGACATCCATACCCTTTCGGGCATTGATCAAGCGGATAATCATCGTAGTCTGCGCATTCTTTTGCCACACATGAATTCCCGGATTCCCTAAAACCGTCATTACAAGTAAATGTTTTATACATCGTTGTTATTTCAGAACACATATTTGTTCCGCCGCCGGTTCTTTTTTCGCAACTTTCATTGCCCATTGTTGCATTTTCAATAGCAGTCAAATCATATCCGTTGCAAGGATCAGCTATTGTTGCACAATCAATACCGCAGTGGCTATCCTTGCATGAATCTTTGGCATAACATGTCTTTGTCACAGAACCGACTTTCTTCGGTTCATCAATACAATCCCAATTCGTCGGACATTGATCAAGCGGATAATCATCATAGTCTGCGCAAGTTTTTGCAACGCATCTACCACATGTTTCGCCATTGTCTGTTTGTGCATGAGCCTCAAAAATAAATCCGTCATCGCACTCCGTCAAACCTGTGGTATATCCGCTCGGGCAGCCGACTCTCTCACACCTGCCGTCAGAGGTCAACTGATAACCATTATCTGTTTTACAAGATGTTGCCATCCAATAACTGTTACCGCAGGCTTTGCATTCCGTTCTTGTTGCAACACCTTGTTCAACAGATGCCCCCGACCCGCTGACTAAGTTGCTTTCCAAATATCCCGAGCAACTTGAAGTACATGTTGCATACTTTCCGTTACAGCACAAATCTGACAAACTCGATGTTCCTTTGTTTGATTCATCCCACGAGCAATTAGCCGCTGCATTGCATTGACATTGTGTGCAATAACGTTCACCGCTTTTAATATATGTCTGGTTTGAATCTTGTGCTATATCTAAATTCCATCCATTACCTGCGCCGCATTCGCTGACATCTTGAACAATAGAAGAATAAGGTGCCGCACATTCTGCCGCAACACACTTGTTACCCTCAAGCGTATATCCGCTTTTACAGCTCCGAATAATACACGCGTTTGCATAATCGCAAGCCGCATATACATCTTTTTGATCCGCATATGCATCATTACATGCTTCCGGTGTCGCTGTCGGCGGAAAATCGGCATAACAACTCTTGTAGTAGCCGTTACAGCACAAATCTTCCTCTTTTAAATAGCCATTGGTATTTTTATTAAAATTGCTCCAACGGCACGCCGTTGTCGCACTCGGTGTAACAGGCTCTGAACAAACACATTTTGCACAGTTGACACCGGCACTGCGAACAACCTCACCGCTGCTGTTCTTTTGCAGTTCAAGTATCCACCCTAATGCGCCCTCATACAGTCCGGAAACTGTCTTACATTGTGAACCGTTTTCAATCTCTGTTGTAAACCCGTTAATCGTATCACAAGCCGATGCAATACATCTTCCGTCTCTGATCTCAAAGCTGTCTTTGCATTTTGTAACTGTATAATATTTTTCACCGCACGCTTCACAAATTTCATATTCTTCCATGTTTGCATCATAATCCGAAAGGAGATTCCTACCTGAACATTGACTGGTGCATGTCTTAAAATAGCCGTTACAACAAAGTCCCGAAACAGTCGCATTTCCGGCATATACAGCTTTCAAACTTTTCCCATTTATTGCCAGCGTTGCAACATCATTTTTTTGTGATGTATAAATACAAGTTTCCGAAGGTTCACAAATGCATTTTGCACAATTTTCACCGCCACTCTTGCCGTTCGTATCATATGTATATCCATCTCCCACACAAGTTTTTACCGCAGTGCTGTATCCGATAGGACATGAACTTATCTGGCATTGACTTCCGTCAAAATAATAACCGTTTTCTTCATCACACTCTGTCACATGATATGTATTCTTATTGTCTGGATCAGATGCACATTGTGTCGCGCCTTCGTTTGCTTCCAAGCATGTCTTTTCGTTCGGATATCCGCCTTCCGGTGCGTCACAGTTCATATAATTTCTGTCAAACGGACATTTCACACCCGTTTTACCCTCATTTCCTGTTCCTGGGGGGCACACACCGGCTGGTGCATAAATATATCCCAATGTTTCGCAGTCAAAAGTCACGGATTTTGAAGCCCCGCACAAATAAGCCTCAATATTCACAAAATCATCACTTTCACAAACAATTTCCTCACATTGAGAACAGGTTACTTCACCAACCGTATTTTGCGAAACAGGTTGTGTACAAGCATCTTCTCTGTGGGCACAGTTTTCGCTCCATCCTGCATTTTCATCACATTCGCATTTAGAATAGAGTTCAGCCCCGTGCGGATCTTTACATTTTTTTTCATTTTCTATCGGACGTTTAAAACCGGTATCTCGACACGAGTACGGAAACATATCCTTATTACACTCGCAATCTTTGTAAAAAACTTCACCGTTCGGAAGAACACAAGCGCCAATACCATCTGTATTGGCATATTCTGCACAATGGCCTCTGCCATCTCCTTTATAAACGTATTCTGGCGCACATTCCAAGTTTTCGGCCGAGCAGCCGCATTCTGTTGTATAACCTTTTTTACAGCGATATTCCGGATGATCAACCAGATTGTAGGTATCTGCCCTGCAATAGCAGTGATAAAAAACCTTGTTTCCCTTAGTACAAGTCACTTGTTCCTGTCCTGCGGGGCAAGGCGTAGTCTGCTCAAAACCTTCGCATTCAGCATATTGCGAATCTGTCAGGCAATTTTCATCGCCCCCGAAAATACCCGGCAAAAAACAAACCTTTGCTTTTGCCGATGTCGTTATAAGTAGACCCAATAAAGCAAATACCCATATCTTACGCATGTTTATACGTCCCAAAAAATTTTTCCGTGTTTAGAGAATAACCTTAAAAACATCTTCCGTCAAGGTTTTTCTTGCAATATTATATAACAGATTTTAGATTCTATGTATGAAGGTTTTGTTAAAATTTTTTCAATATGCATTTTGCACTTGCTTTTATTTTCATCTTGCTTTAAAAAGTAATCCGCCTTAATAATATTAGTACTAAAACAATAAGAGGAAAATCATGAACGAATATCGCACACACACATGCGGCGAGCTCCGCAGCTCAGATGTCGGCAAAAAAGTTTTACTTGCCGGCTGGATTCATCGCAAACGTAATTTGGGCAACCTTTGCTTTGTTGATCTCAGAGATCATTATGGTATCACACAATGCGTGTTTGATTCTGCCTCCGATTTGTTTGAAACCGTTCAAAACCTAAAACCTGAGAGTGTGATTGGTGTTGAGGGTGAAGTCTTAATGCGCGAAAGCGTCAATAAAAACATCCCAACCGGTGATATTGAAATCAAGGTCACAAAGCTTGTTGTCCACAGCCGCGCCGAAACATTGCCGTTCCAGGTTTCTTTTGAAGACGATGCACCTGAAGATATCCGCCTTAAATATCGCTTTCTGGACTTGCGCCGCGAGCGCGTTCACAGCAACATTGTTTTGCGTTCAAAAGTCATTAAACGTATGCGTGAGCTGATGATCGAGCAAGGCTTTACCGAATACCAAACACCGATTTTAACAGCTTCTTCGCCTGAGGGTGCGCGTGACTTTTTAGTGCCGTCGCGCATCAACCCCGGCAAGTTTTATGCCTTGCCGCAAGCCCCGCAACAATTCAAGCAGCTTCTAATGGTTTCAGGCTTTGATAAATATTTTCAAATTGCCCCTTGCTTTAGAGATGAAGATCCCCGTGCAGACCGCTCTCCCGGCGAATTTTATCAGCTTGATATGGAAATGAGCTTTGCCACGCAAGAAGATGTTTTCAAAGTTTTGGAACATACAATGGGCACAATTTTTGAAGAGTTTTCAAACGGCCGTTCTGTTTCAAAAGCGCCTTTTATCCGTATTCCTTTTAAGGAAGCGATGCTCAAATACGGTTCCGACAAGCCTGACCTCAGAAATCCGCTGATCATTCAAGATGCCACCTCCTTGTTTGGCAATTCCGGTTTCGGTGTCTATGATTCAAAAGTTCAGGCAGGCGAGCAAATTCGCGCCATCGTTGCCCCCAATGCCGGCGACAAACCGCGTTCGTTTTTTGACAAGTTTGATGCCTTTGCCAAAGAAAACGACATGGGCGGCATGGCTTATATTGCCTTTGCTTCAACCGGTGCAAAAGGTTTAGCCCGCTTTTTTGATGAGAGCCAACTCTCAAACATCAAACAAACGCTTGGCGCCCATGAGGGCGATGCCATTTTCTTTATGGCAGGCCCCGTCAAAAAGCTGACGAAATTTTCCGGCATTGTCCGCAACAAAATCGGCGAAGAACTTGATTTGTTTGAAAAAGATTGTTTCAAACTTTGCTGGATTGTTGATTTTCCGTTTTATGAAGAAAATGAAGAAACAGGCGCTGTCGAATTTTCGCACAACCCATTCTCAATGCCTCAAGGCGGCATGGATGCCCTTCTTCATAAAAATCCGCTTGAAATTTTGGCCTATCAATACGATATGGTCTGCAACGGCGTTGAATTGGCGTCCGGTGCTGTTCGCAACCACGAACCTGAAATTATGTATAAAGCCTTTGAAATTGCAGGCTACGGACATGATGTCGTTGACAATAAATTCGGCGGCATGATTAACGCCTTTCATTATGGCGCTCCGCCGCACGCCGGCGCCGCTCCGGGGGTTGACCGCACGGTGATGCTCCTTTTAGATGAGCCGATCATCCGTGATGTCATCATCTTTCCTTTGAACGGCAAAGCACAAGATTTATTGATGCAAGCTCCGAATACCGTTTCTGAAGAACAGCTCAAAGAGCTCCACATCAAAATTGATTTGGAAGAGAAATAGCAAAAGCGCCTTCAAGGCGCTTTTCTTTTGGCTTGACTTTTTCTCTGTTTTTCTGTAGTATAAGAGTGTTTCTTTAATTCATTTGTATTTATTAACTTCTAAAACATATCATTATGCCCGCAAATGAAATTTTATTTTTAACTGCGCTTGCAATATTGACCGTCATCTGTTTTTGCGATGTCTTTTTTGCCAAGCACACGCACATCATCTGCCGCTTCAACCGCGAAACAATTTTAGAAGGAATCACGTTCTCGGTACCAAATCTTGGAAAGGCCTGTTTTTGGCTTTTGACTGCCGTGCCGCTTCTTATGCTTGTTTCAATTGTTTTAGCGCCAACTTTAAACCCTGAAATTTCATGGTTTCGCAATTTGATAGGCGATATTTTCCTATATATCCTCTATCTGATGCTTGCTTTCTTGTATGCTGCCGGGATTTGGTTTGTTTTCCGGTTTATCAAAAAGCTCATTTCACGAATTGTCTGACTATCAAAAAAAACACCAATGATTAAAAATTGGTGTTTTTTTAATATTTAATATTTTATCTTATTCTCATGATAAATATTTTAAAAGCATATAATGATTTGTATTTTTTCAACGGCTCACGCGGCGATGAAACGTCTTCTCAAATTTTTTTGTTTCATGATCGTCATTCGAAGCTTATTTTAACAGCGCCCCACGCCACTCGTAGCTTTGCCAACAAAAAAGAAAAACTCGCTGACTTATACACCGGCGCACTCACACAATATATCGGCGAGATCACTCAAACATCAACAATCATCCGCCAAAAATTTACCCCTTATCGTGCCCTTATTTCAGACTATATTGCGCAAATCGAGCTTCAAGATCACTATTTTTTAGATATTCACGGCTTTAATCAAAACATACCCTATGATGTTTGCTTTGGTATTGCCTCTTTTCAAGAGCAAGATTACCCATTTTTAAATCAAATCATCCAAACGGCTAAAAAATATAAACTCCGCACCATTGTTAATCACCCCTCATACACCGGAAAGTTTGGCTTAACAGGGCGCTATCAAAAAATTTTCAACACCCCGAATGTTATTCAAATCGAGCTTAGTCGCCGCTTGCGTGATTTTTATCAAAATCCCGATATTGTTGAGCATACGACCGTTCCGTTTTTATGTGAAATATGCAAATTTTATAAATAAAGCCTTACAAGCTTCTTGCCTTAATCAGTTCCGGCTCGGCATCAAAGCTTTCTTTTTCGCCGAACTGAATGGCATCTTGACACGTATAATTTGTCCCTTGAACCAAATACTCAAAGTTCCATCCGATAGTGCAGTCATACCCACAGCTTAATTTATATCGTGTGCAAACAATCTCTTGTCCGCCGCGTTTTGCGCCCGGCCTGTCATGGAAAAAGCCTTCACCGCAAAGTTTTTCACAATCTTTTGTGAGCCTTGCTTTTTCAAAGGTGTTTTGCGCACAAATCATTGTCGGCGTGAGGGTTAATATAAAAACGTAAAAAGCAATTTTCATTGAAATGGCTCTTATGAATAATAGCTTCTTCCCGAAACGCGCACAAGCATTGGGTGTTTTTGAATTAAGGGATACGGATTTTTATTTTCAATAGAACAAAGTCTTTTCACAAAGTTTTCCTGATATTTTTCATCAACATTGATTCTGGAGAGTTGCACTTTCCAAATATGCGCGATTTTATCCATATCACCGCCCAAATATCCCCCGACATCATTTAAGTTGTTTCGTTCGGCAGCTGAAACAAGCTTATTAATAATGTCTGTCCTCAAGTCAATAAGTAAAGGATATTTTGAATGTTCCTCCGCATATTGGTGCATACCGGTTACAATTCCTCTTGTCACATAAAGCGGAACATTAAAACCTTTTGTATGGTGTCTGTTGATTCCCGGATGCTCGCGTAAAAAAGGCTGAACATCAATAATGCTAAATTTTTTATCAACGCCGGAATATAAAATATTTCCCATATTCACAAACCAGCCGCCGTTGCCCACATCAAGGGAGTATTCTTTAGATGACAAAAAGTGCAAATCGTCGCAAAGTTTATCATAGGCCGAGTCCGGCATATTTGCAACCGCTTTTGAAAGTGCAATCGTTTTCATCAAGGCTTCTTCGCTTGATGGTATTTCTCGACCAATCTTGTCAATTTCCATTGAAAAACCGGGTGCATATAAGTTGATTGTCACATCTGCTCTTGTTCTGTCATATTCATTAAGGCCTAAATAAGCAACGGATTGCGCAAAATTTCGCCCTTCAAATATATCTTCCTGCTGTATAAAACCTTCTTTAAAAATTCTTTTCGAAAGAGCTTCGTAGTCTGTTATTTCGTTGCTCACACGCACCATATATTTCGGTCTCATATGCACTTTAAAAACCCTTGCTTCTTTGCCTTCTCCCAAGGGATCTTCATTAATGGCAAAGAGGATTTCATCAATTGTCGGTAATTGCCTTTTAGTCATGTTCTTTTCTCCGATTCTTCGGAAAATATACACAAAAAAATATTTATTGTCAAGCTTTTGTCTAAAAATATATTATTCATCAAAAAAAAGCCCGCTTAAAAGCGGACTTTTTGCATCGCTGCGCTTTGCTTTGCACTTATCGGACTAACCACGCGCAAGAATGTAGAGCATTGGAAAATAAGTTGACGTTATTTCTTAGTCAAATCAAAAATAATTGAATAACTTTTCTCAATATCAATATCATTCGGATATGCCAAAAGTTTGCTTTGATATAAAATATTGCTTTGAGAATAGTTATACAAATTTTCTAAATTCACGCTTAAATCTTCTTCTATTTTAAGCATTTGAGCTATAAGTTGGTTAATAAAGCTTTGCCCTAATATGCGATTAATCTCAAAACCTATATCACTCAAATAATTCAACATTTTTTCATACTCTATCACAGATAAATGGAACGGATCTAAGCTTTTTCCATTTTCATCAATCATCTCATTTTGCGAGTTCGGAAAAGATAAAATCAGTCTACCGCCGTGGGGAAGGATATTATAAAATTTCTCAATAACTGCAAAAGGATTGGGAGTATGCTCTATTGTTTCAAAACTGATAATAGTTGATATACCATAATCAGATAAATCTATGTTATTATTTAAATCTGCTTTTATGAATTGTAAATTTTTGCGCTTATAGTTTTTGTTTGCTTCTTTTAAGTACTTATCGTTAATATCCGCACCGACAACAAATTTTGCTTTTTGAGCAAGTAAATCGCTTCCATAACCTGTTGCACAAGCGATGTCTGCAACAATATCTTTTTTTAAGATATTATCAAGCGCATAAAGGTACCGTCCGCAATGTTCAAGTTTCATAAAGAAATTTTGCGGATTTTCATCAAAGGGGTTGCAAAATTCATTATTTATATAATCTTCTATCATATTAGCAACATAATCTAAAAATTTTAAAAAATATTAAAACTCCGATAATGATTGAAAAATCGCCATTTTCGGGATTTATAAAATCGGACTTTCTGTAAGCCAATCCCACAAAAGCAAAACCCGCCTCAATTTAGGCGGGTTTTTAAATATCTTACATCGAAATAAAAACTTATCGACGGTCTATGCTTTTGTTCGGTGATGACTTTGTCGCTTCTTCGGCTTTTTGCTGTTCAATAGGTTTGTCCCAACGAAGTCTTTTTTGATTTGCAACAAAGTAATCATACTTACTCTCTTTTGTTTCACCTTCTTTAAGCGGAGAAACAACGAACAAACCATAAAGAGCACCTGAATTTAATTGTACTGCAACTTTTTTGTTCTTTCGTGTTGCTTCATCGACCACCGAACCAAACATTGTTCTTATATCTGTGGAACACTTACCCTCATAATGTTCAATACCTAACTTTTCAAGACGTTCTGCGGCATACTGCCCTTCTTTTGAAAGAACGCCCCATTTTTTATAAAGTTTTAAACCATATCCTTTCTCTGTATACTGATCAGATTTTTCTTCCTTTTTTTGCTCTTCAATCGGTTTGTCCCAGCGAAGTTTTGTCTGATTTTTCACATAATCTTTATATTTATTTCTGAGATGCTCTTCATTATTCACCTGTTCATCCGGCGTAACAACAAAAAGGCCCTTAATTTCTCCGCTGTTAAGGTAAACAGCAACCTTCTGTCCTTCTTTTGCAGCTTGCTGGCAGGCATCTTTAAAAAAATCAAATCCGTCTCCATGTTCCTTAAAACTTTTTTGGTATGGTTTTACTTCCATTGCCTCTAAACGATCCACGGCATAGCAAACTTTTTCATCCATAGAACCCCAAGTGTGGAATATTTTTATTTTTTCAGCTTCACTAATCATTGGTACTCTCCTTTTCAAAGTGGTTATTATAACTGTATTTTACCAAGTAAATATTTTTTTGTCAATATTTTTTTATGCAAATGAAAAAATTTCTGATTTTATATCAAAAGTCCGATAATTGATGAAAAACTGCCATTTTCGGGATTCATAAAATCGGACTTTACGAGAGGCAATCATATCAACAAAAAAGCACCTTAAATGGTGCTTTTTAATAAATGGTGCGCGATACTATGCGACTATCGGACTGAAAATTACGATGATTAATATAAGCAGTCAGAATGAGTGCTTCGGTTGTTTATTTGAACAAACCCGATTCTTTGTCTTTCATTTGTTTTAACTCTGCAACTGATAACTCTTTTTTTGTTGGTTTATAACGATTAAAACTATCTTTCAAAATTTGATCAACTTTTTCCGTTCTTGTTACCTCGGTAATTTTATCAGCAACTTTAGCCGCCTTGTTGCGAACTTTTGCCAGTTTGTTGGTAATATTATCATTATGCCGTGTTGTTTCATCTTGCATATTATTTTTCAATTTCCTGTCCTTTGTATCGTAATATTCATTATATTTACCATCAGTTGTTTTTTCCGATTTAAGATTTCCGCTTTCATACCATCTGTAAGCACTTCCGTCAGTTAATAATTCTTCTCTCTTATTTCCATTTTCGTAGTATAAACAATAATATTTACCGAAATTTTCGCTCATTAACTGATATTCGCCGTTTATTTCTTTATAACTTTCAGTCTTTGTATTTGGAAAATATCTCACAACACCTTCCTTATACTTAGCGGCAACAGTGCTGTCCGGAAGTAAATATACTTGTTCTGCGCCCCTGATTTTTGCAAGTTTACCATCAGAAACCAACCATTTATATCTTTCATCAACAATATTACTTCCTGTAATATCTTGTAAATACTTCGGCAATTTTTTTATCGCAGTTTCACTCATCATTTATCTCCTTTTAAAAAATCACTCATCATGTACATATTATATCTTACTATATTATTTTTGTCAATTCTTTTATAATACAAAAAAGTCATCGCTCCAAACCGACAGGTTTGGTCAAGCGATTCACCGCTTTTTAAAATAATTAGAAGATCTCTAGATTTTTGCTTAACGCAAAAAAAGGATGACGTTTTATTAAAAAGTCCGATAATTTACGAAAAAATGTCGTTTCAGGGATTTATAAAATCGGACTTTGCGGGATTTAGCTCTGATAAAGCAAAAACCGCCCCTTTCGGAACGGTTTTCAAAAATGGTGCCGATAGTAAGAATTGGACTTACGACCCCGCTTGTTTGCAACACTTCGCTTCGGTCGTTGTCACTTTCCTTGCTCGGTGGCAAACGGCGCGCATTGCAGACGAAAACAACATTTAGAGGTTGTTTTCGCTTAGCTGCTACCAATGACGTGCAAGAGCACTTATTGTTTCATGACGGGGTTTATCTTAAATCAATTTCTACCTCTCAATGCAAAAAAGTCACCTAAAAGGTGACTTTTTTGCATTGGTGCCGATAGTAAGAATTGGACTTACGACCCCGTCATTACCAATGACGTGCTCTACCACTGAGCTATATCGGCATAAACATATTCAAACATAATCCTTAATATGACGGGGTCTACTCCCCCGGCCATCACCGTTTCGGTTCGCTGCGGTCGCTCATAGCTTCCTTGCTTACCGGCGTTGTTGGCGCGTTGCAGACGAAAACAACATTTTGAGGTTGTTTTCGCTTAGCCGCTACCAATGACGTGCTCTAACTCTAAAGCTATATCGGCTTCAGTCAAAATTCAAAATAATAAAAATGTCATCCCTCGCCGAGCAAAGCGAGCGCGTCAAGGGATCTACCGATTTTTTGAGTATCGTCAGGCGAAACCCTTAATCTCATTTCAGCCCTACCATACACAAAGATTTTTAAAAATCAAGCAAAATTTTCTTCAGTTCAAATATTTTTGCACATGGTTGATATAAAGCCTTGCGCATTTGTCTTTTTCGCACAAAGCCTCTTTCACCCCTTCCATCATTTTTTCGTCTTGATAAAAATCGTCCTCAAACTCCATCATTGCCACATCGGGTTTCACCTCTTTGGCATATCTTAAAAACTGATAAATATTGTCTGTTTGAAAATATTTCAGCCCCAAGCGCGCTGCCTCTTGTTCATATTCTTCCGATTTTTG
>DPKR01000104.1 GCA_003542415.1 Alphaproteobacteria bacterium
CTATGAATATATGGTTTCAAACGAATCGCGTATTAAATCGGTGAAAGACCAAATCAGAGCTTATGCCATTGCGCTTGACGGTGTTCAGCAGGAAGAAGCTTTAGGCAACCGCACGGTTTTAGATGTGTTGGATGCGTATCAAGAGCTTTTAAATGCCAATGTGCAAGAAGTTCGTGCCCGCCGTGACTACTATGTTTCGGGCATGGCTTTGATGCTTGCCATGGGCAAACTCACAGCCAAAGATTTGAATTTGAATGTTGAATATTACGATGCTGAAAAACATTCAAAAGAAACGCGAAACAAATGGCTTTCACTTTCTATTGATAAATAGGTCAACAATGGATAATCAAGAAGACATATCAACCGAAGAAATTTTAGCTTCCATCAGAAGCATCTTGCTTGAAAAGCAGGAAATTGCTTCAAAAGAAGAAGTTTTTGAGCTCACCAAAGAGATGATTCACAAATCCTCCTTGGAGCTTGATTATAATAAGGTTGTTGATGAAGTCTTAAAAGAATATGCCGCCATTTTTGAGGCGGAAGAAGCTGAGGCTAAAAAACAAGAAGTCCGAGTGCCGGAAAAGACGGATTTATAAAGCGTTTGCCTTAACCCGTCTCCGTTTCGACTTTTGTTTTTAACCATCAAGAAAAAATAGGAAATGTTATGTTAGAAAAAAATTATAATCCGAGTGATGCGGAACAACGTATTTATCAAGACTGGGAACAATCGGGCGATTTTAAACCTGATATGCGCTCGAACAAAGATGCTTTTGCCATTGTGATCCCCCCGCCGAATGTGACAGGCGTTTTGCACATGGGACATGCTTTGGACGATACGCTTCAAGATATTTTGGTGCGCTACAACAGAATGCTTGGCAAAAAAGTTTTGTGGCAGCCGGGCACAGACCATGCAGGCATTGCAACTCAAATGGTTGTTGAGCGCGAGCTTGCAAAAGATGGCGTTTCGCGCCATGATTTAGGCCGTGAAAAGTTTATTGAAACTGTTTGGAAGTGGCGTGAAAAATCAGGCGGCACAATTTGCAGACAACTAAGACGTTTGGGTGCTTCGTGTGATTGGAGCCGCGAGCGTTTTACCATGGACGAAGGTTTGTCGCGCGCCGTTTTGAAAATTTTTGTTTCGCTTTACAAAGACGGTTTGATTTATAAAGCCAAAAAACTCGTCAACTGGGATCCGAAATTGATGACCGCTGTTTCTGATTTGGAAGTTGTTCAAAAAGAAACCGTGGGCAAAATGTATTATTACAAATATCCGATTAAGGGCGAAGATGGTGAGTTTATCCACATTGCAACCACACGTCCTGAAACAATGTTCGGCGATACGGCTGTTGCTGTTTCGAAAGACAATGAAAAATTAAAGCACCTTATCGGCAAAACCTGCCTGCTTCCTTTGACGGATCGTGAAATTCCGATTATTGCCGACGAGCATGCCGACCCCGAAAAGGGCACAGGTGCCGTGAAGATCACACCGGCGCATGATTTCAACGACTTTGAAGTTGGCAAACGTCACAATTTAGAGATGATCAACATCTTAAACAAAGATGCCACTTTAAATGGAAACACCCCGTTTGAAGGATTGAGCACAACCGAGGCTCGCCAAAAGACCATTGAGGCTTTGGAAAAATTAGGCTTGATGGAAAAAATTGAAGACCACCCGATGGTTATTCCTTATGGCGACAGAACGGGTGCCGTGATTGAACCTTTGATGACGGACCAATGGTTTGTTGATGCCCCAACGCTCGCCATTGATGCCATTAAAGCCGTTGAGAATGGTGATATGCAATTTGTGCCGAAAAATTATGAAAAAACGTATTTTGAGTGGATGCGCAACATTCAGCCGTGGTGTATTTCGCGCCAACTTTGGTGGGGGCATCAAATGCCGATTTGGTATGCCTCAGACGGCACAATCTTTTGTGAAGAAACTGAAGAAGAAGCTTATAAACAAGCCGAAAAACACTTTGGTAAAAAAGTTGAGCTCACGCGCGAAACAGATGTGTTAGACACTTGGTTTTCATCAGGTTTATGGGCATTTTCAACATTAGGCTGGCCTGACAAAACAGAGTTTTTAGACACCTTCTATCCAACCTCTGTTTTGGTGACCGGTTTTGACATCATCTTTTTCTGGGTTGCCAGAATGATGATGATGAGCATGTATCAAATGAAAAGAGTACCGTTCAAAAAATGCTACATCCACGGGCTTGTGCGCGATGAACAAGGTCGCAAAATGAGCAAATCCAAAGGCAACACGGTTGACCCGATGGAAACTATTGAAAAATACGGCGCCGATGCTTTGAGGTTCTTTATGGCCGCTTCCGAAACACAAGGTCGCGATATTAATATTTCTGATACGCGTATTGCAGGCTATCGAAACTTTGCAACGAAATTGTGGAATGCAGCCAGGTTCTGCGAAATGAATGGTTGTAAATATACCAAAGATTTTGATCCTCAAAAAGTTCACATGGATTTGAACAAATGGATTTTAGCCAAAGCCGATGAAGCCACATCGGAGGTGACCAAAAACTTAAACGATTTTCGTTTTTCAGATGCGGCGAATGCTGTTTATCAGTTTGTTTGGGGCACATTCTGCGATTGGTATATTGAGCTTTCAAAATCAGTGTTTTACGGTCAAAATGAGGCTGAAAAGAAAGAAACACAACAAACGGCTGCCTTTGTGCTTGACCGGATCCTTATCATTTTGCACCCGTTTATGCCGTTTATCACAACAGAGCTTTGGAACAACTTAGCCGAGCGCGATATCAAACTTATTCATGCCCCATGGCCGGAAGTCAAAGCTCAGAACGCAAACGCTTCCGCTATTGACTGGGCAATTGATTTGATTACCTCTATCCGTTCTTTGAGGGCAGATTTGAACTTGCCTGCCGGCGCAAAATTGACTGTGTTTTTAAATGACTTAAAGCAAAATCATTTAGATGAAACGAAGCAAATGGTTTTGTCGCTTGCAAGGCTTGAAAACATTGAGCTTTTGGCAACCGAAGTTTCAAAAGATATGGTTCAGGGCGCATTTTCGGGCGGTGTGTTTTTCATTCCGCTGAAAGGTGTTGTTGATTTCGAGGCTGAAAGAGCGCGTTTGAACAAAGAGCTTTCAGAGCTTGAGGGACGTCTTAAAGGTTATGAGGCCAAACTGACAAACGAGAGCTTCATTTCAAGAGCCCCCCAAAAGGTTGTTGAAGAAGAAAAACGCCGCCAAAGCGAGGCTTTGGAACAAAAACAAAAGCTTCAAGAAGCTTTTGATCGCATAAAAGATTTATAACTTTATTTTTGAAAGGAACAAATTTATGAAAAAAACCATTTTATCTCTTATTGCTATTGCTTTTCTTTCAGCCTGTGCAACTGATCCTTACACAGGCGAAAGCAAGGTTTCAAAAACCGCATGGGGCACAGGTATCGGCACAGCAGTCGGAGCCGGTGTCGGCGCCTTAATCGGCGGTGAAAAAGGTGCTTTAATCGGCGCAGGTGTCGGTGCGGCAGCAGGAGCCGGCACAGGCGGCTATATGGATATTCAAGCGCGAAAACTCCGCGAAAGCTTGCAAGGCACAGGTGTTCAGGTTGCGCGTGACGGGCAAAATATTCGCCTCATCATGCCAAACGCCATCACCTTTGACACCAACAACGATGTGATGAAAACAAGTGCCAACAAGGTTTTGGATTCTGTTGCCATTGTTGCCAAAGAATATAACAAAACAAACTTGCAAGTGATCGGACACACCGATTCAACAGGCAATGACAAAATCAACATTCCGCTCTCTCAACGCAGAGCTGCAACAGTTGCAAACTATTTGCAACTGCGTGGTGTGAACGGTGCGCGTATTTCAGTTGCCGGCATGGGCGCATCTCAACCGATTGCCTCAAATGACACAGCAGCCGGTCGCGAGCAAAACCGCCGCGTTGAAATCTTTTTGATTAACGCACAATAAATTGATTAAAAAAAACTAAGCCTCTCAATCGAGAGGCTTTTTTTTAAATGTTGCCTCATCTTTATCAGGCAATACGTAATAAAGATGTATTCGGTGAAAATGGAATTTTAAAAAACATTCATCGAAAAGATATTGGAAAAGAACGTAATGATTGGATTGAAGAGCTAATACGCCAACTTGGATTGTTTTGGTAGTTTTGTGGTAAAGAGCTTAAAAAAAGCTCTTTACTTTATTTTATTATTTTTGCTTCTTGTGATAAAAAGATTTTATCGTCTTGACTTATTGTCAATTGGTAAGGAATAAGATCTATCGGTCCAACATAAGTGACTTCAAACATATAAGTTTTATTGTTATTTTCAAAAGTATATATATGATTATCACTGCTTCCATAAAAATTAATTTCTCCATTTGGAGCAATCAATAAAGGCTTTTCCAACATTGATTGCCCTTTATTCCAAAGAGATAATCTATAGCTACTGTAAGGATCATCATTCGTTTTCTTAATTTCATCAATGCGCCCAAGATAAGTTTCCGTTTCAAAAATACATACATTTTCATAAAAATTTCTTATATCAGAATAAAGATTCTTTTTGTCTTTTTCATACCAATCATTTACAAAATCAACTTCTTTTTCTGTTAATGTATTTATTGCTATTAATTTGCCCTCATAATTAATCCATAGAACTCCGCTATATAACATAATACCTTCATAACCAACCTCTTCCCAATCTTCCGTCTTTGAATCAAGTATGAGCTGCCTGATATTTTTATCAAACAATGTATCATATCTTTCTATCAATTCCTGTTTATTTTGTATATCAGGGATAGGATTACGACGAACAAACGGATATTGAACATATTCTGCAACTATTTCCGGATTGTTGGTTTTTATAGCGTTCTTAAATCTATTGATAGCGTCTTCTTTTTTGTGTGTTATGATATCCTCTTGTCCAAGAATATAAGGGGGTTGTTTTGTTTTTACATAAACAAATGTACCAAAACAAATAAGAATAAGAAAGAAGAAAGATAACACAATTTTTTTTGCCATAGATACCTCTTTTATAAATACATAAAAATAATATATTCGTTTTAATTAAATTGCAAGCAAAAGCCTCTCAATCGAGAGGCTTTTTTTATATGAGAATTTAGAAATATAATCTTACACCGGCTGTTATATCGTACAAATTTTCGGCATCATCAATACCTGTATTATTATAGTGTCCCATCAATCGCAATGCGACATTA
>DPKR01000054.1:0-2637 GCA_003542415.1 Alphaproteobacteria bacterium
AAAAAATATGCCGAAAATTGAAAATTTGAACGAAAAACAAGGGTTTGAGAAACGTCCTTTTGAACAACGTCGTTTTGAGCCGCGCGGATTTAAGGGGGAACACAAAAAATATTGGCGGTTTGATACGGCTGCCGTTGTGGCTTTAGGTATTGTGCTCGGCGGATTTTTTATCGGCCACTATTATTACAAAGCAAAAGTCGGTGCAAACACTGTGGTTGTCAAAGGATTGGCTGAAGAAAATGTGAAGGCAGATTTGGCTATTTGGGAAATGAAATATGTGGTGACCGGAAATGATGTGATTAAGGCACAAAAAGAGATTTCAAATCAGACAGCTGTTATTCAAGCCTTTTTAAAAGAAAACGGGTTTGAAGAAAGTGAAATTACGGTTGGTCGTTTGGAAACAAATGATTTGAATGCAAATCCTTATCGCAACTCGTATGAAAACAATTTGAGGTTTATTTTGAACCAAACCATTACCGTTAAATCAAAAAAGGTTGATTTGGTTGCTTCAACATTGAATAAATCAGGCGATTTGGTGGCTAAAGGCATCATTTTCAGCTCGGATTACGGTTCACCCGTTTCATACATTTTTACAAAACTTAATGATATTAAGCCCTCAATGCTTGTTGAGGCAACGCAAAATGCAAGAGAAGCTGCTAATCAGTTTGCAAAAAGCTCAAAGAGCAAAGTCGGTAAGATCAAACATGCCAATCAAGGAATGTTTTCTATTTTGCCGCAAGAAGAAACGGCAAGCGCAACCGAATCGCAACAGATTAATAAAAAGGTGAGGGTGGTTTCGACCATCGAATACTGGCTTAAATAACAAAAGCTCGTATAATGGGTGACTAATACAGAAACCCTCTTTCACACTCGGTCGTGTACGTTTATGTACACTTCCTTCGTGTTCAGTCGTGTTTCTTATTATTCACCTCATTCTCCGAGCTTTTAATCGTACCATATGGGTGACTAATACAGAAACCCTCTTTCGCACTCAGTCGTGTACGTCTATGTACACTCGTCTCGCCTGAACGGGCATTTCTTATTATCTGCGCACGCTCTCCGTATTTTTAAAAAACTGCGTATAATGGCGCATTTAGAGCAAAATTTTAGGTAAAAGTGTCCTCACGTACTTCTTTGTACGCTCCGGTACTTTTACCTAAAACTTCACTCTATCTACACCATTCTCCGTATTTTTAAAAAACTGCGTATAATGGGGGACTAATACAGACGCCCTTCTGCGTGCTCAGTCGTGTAGGTTTAACTACACTCGTCTCGCACTTAGTCGGGTGTCTTATTATTTAGCTCATTCTTAAGTTTTTACTTGATAATTGAACGGAAATGTATCATATTCATTTCAAGTTTGTTTAATTTTGGGTTTGATATGAAAAAAGAAAAGAAAAAAGAAAGTCTATTTGATACGATCAAAACGATTGTTTATGCGATTTTGCTCGCAATGCTTATCAGAAGTTTGTTGATGGAGCCTTTCAGAATCCCCTCCGGTTCGATGTATCCGACACTGGAGGTTGGAGATTATTTGTTTGTGACGAAATATACGTATGGCTATTCAAAGCACTCGTTTCCGTTCAGTTTGGCGCCGATTAAAGGAAGAATATGGAAAAGTTTGCCAAAGCGCGGGGATATTGTTGTGTTTAAATATCCGAAAGACAACCGCACGGATTATATCAAGCGTGTGATCGGGTTGCCCGGCGATACAATTCAAGTCAGCCGAGGGAGGCTTTATATCAACGATAAGCTTGTTGACAGGGAGCCTATCGGCAAATATGTGATTAAGGAATTTGTGGTTCGGCCCGAGACATATCAGGAATATGTGGAGACATTGCCTGAAGGTTTTAAACACCACATTATTGAAATGTCTGACTATGAAAACAAGGTGGATAATACGCCGAAGTTAACCATCCCTGAAGGGCATTATTTTGTGATGGGTGACAACAGGGATCGCTCTGATGACAGCAGGGTTCATGTGGGGTTTGTGCCGGAGGAAAATTTGGTCGGCAAAGCACGGTTTTTGTTTTTCTCACATGGTGACAACGGCAAGTGGTATAAGCCATGGACTTGGCCGAGAGCTATTCGCTGGAAAAAGATTTTTAAACCTTTGCATTAAGGAAAAGCGGGATGTCGGGTTTAGAGGAAATTTTGGGTTATACCTTTCAAAACAAAGCGCTTTTGGAACAGGCTTTGACGCATAGCAGCATCACAGGCGATGTGAAAAAAAACTATGAACGTTTGGAGTTTTTGGGCGATAGGGTTTTAGGTGTTTCGATGGCGCATCTCTTGTATTTTACATTTCAAAAAGAGCCGGAAGGGTTTTTATCGCCCCGTTTTGTGAAGCTTGTGCGCAAAGAAACGGTTGCTGAAGTGGCGTTGGAGCTCAAAATCAATAACTATATCAAAGCTAACCCGAAATCGCTATCAACAAATGAAAATGTTTTATGCGATGTGATGGAGGCTGTGATTGGAGCTGTTTGTCTGGACGGCGGGTTTGAAACGGCGATTGCCTTTGTTGACAGGCATTTTAAAAAGCATATCGAAAAAAGCTCATTGCCGGAACGCGATAACAAAACGGTTTTGCAAGAACTTGCACACCAAATTAAAGGCGGGGTGCCGGTTTATGAAGTG
>DPKR01000054.1:2685-6441 GCA_003542415.1 Alphaproteobacteria bacterium
CGGGGTGCCGAGCTATGAAGTGATTAAAAAAGAGGGCACGGAGCACGAGCCGATGTTTTATATCAAGGTTTCGGTTGAAGGCAAAGGAACGGCTATCGGCAAAGGCAAAAACAAAAAAATTGCCGAGCAGGAAGCTGCTGCCGAATTGCTCAAAATTTTGGAAAAGAAACATGGAAAAAAATAAAGAAACCAGAGCCGGATTTGTGAGCCTCATCGGTGCGCCGAATGCAGGAAAATCGACCATTACAAACCATTTTGCAGGCTCAAAAGTTTCGATTGTTTCGCCAAAAGCGCAAACAACGCGTACGGTGATTAAGGGAATAGGGATTTTTGAAAACACGCAGATTGTGTTTTTAGATACGCCCGGGATTTTCAACCCGAAACGCAGGCTTGACAGAGCAATGGTTTCGGCCGCATGGGGCGGTGTGAAAGACGCGGATATGGTTGTGCTGGTGGTGGATGCCAAACGCGGATTTGATTTTGAGACCAAAGCGATTGTTCAAAAACTTAAAAGTGAAAAAATGAAAGCCATACTCGTCTTGAATAAGACCGATTTGGTGAAAAAAGATAAATTACTTTTGTTGAGTTCGGAAATCAACGCCGAATATGCTTTTGAAGAAACGTTTATGGTTTCGGCCATGACAGGTGAGGGGATGGACGATTTTTATCGGTATGTTGCGAATAATCTTCCGAAGTCGCCATGGTTTTATCCGGAAGAGCAGATGTCTGATATGCCTTTGAAATTACTGACGGCGGAAGTGGTGCGCGAAAAGCTCTTTTTATATTTACACGATGAATTGCCTTATGCTTTAACGGTTGAGCCGGAGCTTTGGGAGAGAAGAGAAGACGGAACGGTTCGAGCCGAGATGACGATTTATGTGGAGCGTGACAACCAAAAAATCATTATTTTAGGCAAGGGCGGGCAGATGATTAAAAAAATCGGTATGGCAGCGCGCAAGGAACTGGAAGATATGTTAGAGGAAAGAATACATCTTTTCTTATTTGTGAAGGTGCGCGAAAACTGGGGCAATGATCCGGCGCGGTATGAGACTTGGGGGTTGAATTATAAAGCTTAAGGAAGCCTTAATTATTTCGTTTTATTTCCACTCTAAAATTAATGTATAATCGTTTCTATTACCGTTTTCGAGAGAACATATTTTTTGAATTTTTGAAATATCCATGTTTTTTAAGCAAGATTTCCATGATGCGTCACAATACTGATCACCAAATATGAAATTTGCATTTGACCCTTCATCAGAGTGGCTGTAATATCTTTCAATATAATATAAGAGTGATGAATTCTCTTTGGCAAGAATATATAAGTTTTTACAAATTTCTTGTGAAAATTCATCTATTTTAAGTGTGTAGTTTATTCCCCAAGCATGATCTGTTGTGCGGTAAAAATATAAATAGTTTTGGAATATATCAATAAGCAGATTATTGCTAGATTTGAACCCATTCGGTAATCCTGATGTTTGTTTTAATTCATAACTGTAGTTTTTATAATCTTTGACTTCGGGCATTTTTTGGGAAAGTTCGTAGGCACTTATCAACAATGTTTGCATACTATCTAAATGTTTATTTAATTTATGCTTTTTCATGGCAGTGTTAAAGCCCGCGAGGGCACCGGCGGAAAGGACGCCGATAATGGCAAGAACGCCAAGCATTTCAACCATACTTCTGCCAAGAGTTTCGGAAGAGGTTGACGGGTTAGGTCTCACTTTGTTCGATACGCTCGTTAATGACGTATTGTTTATATTTTTCATATTTTCGTTTCCTTTTCTTGAGATTCTCGGGTCTGGTTTCGCTTTAAGCTCAACATGCCCGAGAATGACAGTTTTATGTAAAAAACCGTTTTGAAAAAAATCCAAAACGGGAGCTAACAAACTGCAACTACTCAGTCAGGCTTATTCGAGCAAATGCCTTATATCGCCTACTCCCAAAAAGGAGCTTTGTAGATGCTGTGTTTGTTAGACACCGCGACAATTCGTCGCACTTTTTATAATGACAGATAAAAAATAAAAATCAAGAGTTTTTCTGATTGAAAATTGAAAAATCTTTCATATATCTTTTGTTCAATGGTTGGAGGATATGATATGGAGATTTTTTTATTTATTGCGCTTTTTTTTATTTACGTTTTGATGGCATTTGCCGTACCTGATTTGGTTTTGAAACGCGTATGGCTTTTGGGTTTTGTTTCAGCCTTTGCGCTCACTGCCCTTTCAATCTTGTTTATTCACACAGGCAGGCAGACCGTTTTGATGCAGGAAAATGAGATGAACTGGTATTATTTTTTATATCTGTTCGGCTCAATGTCGGTGATTTTGGGGATTATCAATTTATGGATTTATCGCAAAGGTGTGTTGCGGCTTTTTTCTAAGAGTTCTTCAATAGAAGATGAGGAAGGATAAAGATTAAAATTTTCAAAAGTTTTTGTTAAATCAGAAAGGGTAATCAAGTTCGGCAAAACAACACCGTTTGGTGCAAGCGGGGTATAAAACACATAAAGCGGGCGCTCAAGCTTTTTATATTTTTGTAAAAACTCAATGGTGTTTTGCGTTGCAGATATGTTTGTTATCGGAAGATATGATAAATTATAGATTTTTTGAAATTTTTTCAAGTTATAAGCATTGAAAAGAAAGAAATCATTATATTTGCAAACAAGGCAATTCGGAGATTTCAAAGCGACAATCAAATTTTCGCCGTTTAAGACTTTTTCGTTGATTTGCTCAAAAGTGATTTGCTCATTTTGTTTGATTTTGACTTCAGCTAAGTGATTGGAAAATGAAGCAACGGCAAGAGCAAAAAGCGGGACAAAGAAAACTAAAAACTTTTCTGTGCCGCGGATGTATGACGGCTTTAAATCTGTTTGATAAACGGCAGTCCAAAAATGGAAGATATATTTTAAGGCAAAGCAGCCGATAAACAAAAGAATAGCAATTTTAAGAGAAGATGCCCATGTCAGGCTTAAAAAAAGCCATAAAGCTGTGGTGAGAAGCGAAATAAAGAGCATAAAGGTTGCAAAAAGCTGAGCTAAAATGCCCACGTTTTCGGGCATTTTTTTCTTTGAAAAGAAAAGGGCACATAAATCAGGGAATGTGAGGCCGAACACAATGCCGAGCAGAGAAATAAACCGCAGCAAAAGAGGGGCACTCATTGTTTGAAAAACAAATTTTTCAAGGTAAGGGGTGTGCGAGACGGGGATGAAAAGGCACATCAGACATGCAAATGTAAGCCCTTGAAAAACCGGATGCTTTGTTTGTTTTAAAAAGCTTAAATTGTGAGCAAAAAAGCCGCTTGCAAGGATGATGAAAACAAGGCTTAAATATAAAAAGTTATCACTTAAAGTGAAATAAACAAGGTTTGGATTAAAGTTTGCAAATATCAAAAAAGTTGCTAGAAAAACGGTTGTGAATACGGCCTTTGAAATCACAAACAATTTGCGTTTGTTTTGAACCCAAAAGGAGGGTAAAGCAAACACAAAACCAAATGGTGTGATAAAAAAGAGCAAGCCTGACAGTAAGCCGATGGAAAAGAGATTTTTTAATGAAGAAATGATTTGCGGCGTTTTAAAATCAGGAAGAAGCAGGGTTTGTCGCAATGAGGCATAATCATTGAGACGGGCGGTTAAAACGAGCGGTTTTTGCAAAAGGTTTTCTGTTTTTTCGAGAGGGATGACTTGAGCATAAATATAGTCGCTGTCGCTGACAACTGTCGGTGAAGAAAACAACGTGTTATCCTCATTTTCAAGAAACA
>DPKR01000081.1 GCA_003542415.1 Alphaproteobacteria bacterium
CAAATTGCCGTTGCAATGTCATCTATTGTTTTAGCCACAATATGACACTCTATTTTTTCCCCTGAAATCAATTCATTTAAATAAGCCGTTGCTTTTTTTGAATCATATTTTACAGGATCAGTATAAATGCCGTATAGATACATATATGTATCTGCCATATAAAGTTCGTTGGCACCATATATAATCGGAGTTCCGTAAATGATTTGCGGATGATCAAGATATTTTAAGTCAAGGCCCTCTACTTTTTTGTATTCCACTGTTTGCGGTTGAGGCTTTGTTTCAACAACAGTTGTTTCAAGAACGGGAACAACTATTTCCTTTGCTTGTTGAACTTTTTTCTCCGGTTTTTTCTGAATATTCCATGTTGCATATTTTTGTGGTTCTTCTGTCTGTTTTTCCGTTTTTGTTTCGATCTTTTGCGGTTCGACCTTTGCATGTTTTAATTTGATTTGTTTTGCAAATTTGGTTGGCTTTTGCTCTATCTCCCCAATTGGTATTTCTTTAAGCACTTGTTTTTGCTCTGTGCTCATCGATAGCTTTGAGGCATACCAATCATAGATTTGAGAAAAACTTACACCGTTAAAGAGCGGGACAGCCATTAAAAGAGCAACAATAATAAGCAACACTATTAAAAACTTGAAAGGATGACGAAGCGGATATGCCACAAACAAGAAAAGTTGATGCAAAAGTTTTGCAATCCCTTTCAATTTTATATCTTTTAAGCTTTCAAATTCCATTATTTATTACTCCCATATTTTTGTTTTAATTCTTCCAAGCGCTCGGGGCTGATACGTTCAAACAAAGGTTCTCCGACCTCAAATGGTTCGCCGCCTTTAAAAAACATCATTTCATTTGAAACGTTAAAATCTCTAAGGCCGCTATGTTCATCAATTTTTAAGTTTAAGCGCGCAAGCATATTCTCGGCTGTTTGCGGCATAATCGGAAACGTTAAAAGCGCAAAAATGCGAATCAAATTGATACACACATTCAAGATTGCACCGGCACGTTCAGGGTTTTCTTTGATCACTGTCCACGGCTCAGAGGCTGTGATATAGTTGTTGCCTTCTACCCAAACGGCTCGGAGCTCGGCAAGCGCTTTTCTAAATTCGAATTCTTTGAAATATTTGAAATACAAATCAATATGTTCTTGCAGATTTTTGGCAAGCTCTTTTTCCAAATCAGTCCAAACACCTTTTACCGGAATGGTATTGCCGATTTTGGATGATGTCATTTTTAAAACGCGCGAGACAAAATTGCCCAAAACGCCGTTCAAATCTTTGTTGATTACCCCTGCAAACAAATCAAACGTAAAACTTGAATCAGAGCTTTCCGGCACATTGCTCATCAAAAAATAACGCCAATAATCTGCCGGCATTTCGGTTATGGCGTCACCAGCGAAAACACCTCTGTTTTCAGATTTTGAAAATTTGCCGCCCTCATAAGTGAGATAGCTGAAACCTTTGAGATAATCCACTTTTTTGAAATTCATCCCCGTGCCTAAAAGCGTTGCCGGAAAAGTGATTGAGTGATACGGCACATTATCTTTGCCCATAAACTGGGCATAATAAACATCCTTATCCTCAAACCACCAGTCTTTCCAATTTCGCTCATTTGGCTTTTCATCAGACCATTGTTTTGTGATGCCGATGTAACCGATCGGAGCGTCAAACCAAACATAAAACACCTTATCTTCATAGCCTTTTTTCGGCACCGGGAAGCCCCATTTTAGATCGCGCGTGATGCAGCGCGCTTCCAAGCCTTCTTTGAGCCATTTTAGCGCAATCGAATAAGCTACATCGGGCCAATATGCCTCTTTTGTTTTGAGCCAATTTTTGAGCTCCGGCTCAATTTTCGGCAAGTTCAAAAACAGGTGTTTTGATTCCCTCACCTCCAGATTCGTTGATCCCGAAATAGAGCTTTTGGGGTTTATCAAATCTGTCGGCTCCAAAACCTTTGTGCAGTTTTCGCACTGGTCGCCACGTGCTTTTTCATAACCGCAATATGGGCAAGTACCTGTGATGTAGCGGTCTGCCAAAAACATTTGATCATCTATTGAATAAACCTGCTTGACCGTGCGCTCTTCAATATAGCCGTTTTTATCCAAAGCCTCAAAAATTTGGTAGGTGATTTCTTTGTTTTGCTCAGATGATGTGCGCCCGAAATAGTCAAACGAGAGATTAAAATCTTTATATGTTTGATAATGGCGCTTATGATTCATATCGCAATAACTTTGGACATCCATACCGGCTTTTAAGGCACCGACCTCAGAGGTCGTGCCGTGTTCATCCGTTCCGACAATATACAAGACCTCATTACCCATCATGCGCATAAATCTTGCATAAACATCGGACGGAAGCAAGCAACCGACCATATGCCCCAAGTGCGGCACACCGTTGATGTAAGGAAGCGCAGAAGTGATGAGTATTTTTTTCATTTTGTATTTTCCCCTTTGGTTATTATTTTGTTTTGGCTTTATTTTATGCGGTTTTGATAAAACTTCAAGCATATTTTGACATTATTACTAACAAAAAAACAGAGTTTTTTAGACTCTGCTTTTTCTGCTACGAGAATATGATCAATCTAAACGAACCACCAAATAAAAGTCACATGGTTCATTTGAACTACACCCTTGGCAACCTGTGATAATATTCTCCATCGTCACTTCCGTTTTCCCCTCAACAGGATCATAAATACTTTCACCGCCATTTGTTTGATTACTTATACTCCAGTATCCGCCAGAATCACTATTTTCAGGATAATACCACCACTCTGTCGGTATCGCCTCTTTCCAAGGGGCAGACGAAAAAGCAACACATGACTTAGAATCTGTAAAAAAGACATGAAATTGTCCATAGACATAAGCACCATTATCATAAAACCACATATAAAAATTACCAATTGGTAATTGGCATACTTCAGGCCAACCTGAAATACTTGCTTTTTTACACTCTTTTAAGAAGCCGTACTGAACGGCATTGTTTACATCAATAGATTTATCCTTTCCCCAACCTGTTTGTTCTAATTCCGCAAGCCTTTGTAGCGCACCTTGAAAAATCTCTATTGTCTGATTGACTTTATGACGAAACATCGCCTTTGAGTAACCTGCAAGTGCCCCTGCCGATAAAACACCGATAATCGCCAAAACCCCGAGCATCTCAACCATCGACCGACCTGTTTCTTTGTTTTTCATTTTCAGTTCCTTTCTTTTAGACCCCTAACTCGCACAACGGTGTTGCGCTCAGGGGTGACGTTATAAAAAAATCCATTTCGAATTAAAAACTCAAAATGGAGGAGCTGAAAAACTGTCAACACACAGTCTCTCTTATTCGTCACAAAATGCACTTATTTCGAGAACTCCTTCCGAAGAGGAGCTATTGTGTTGAGTGTGTTTTTCAGGCACCATCGTTTGATTTTCAAACGATACGTTATTATCATATATCAAAGAAAAATTGTCAAGAAAAAAGCGCTGAAAAACAAAATATCTCTTTCTTTTTTTGCAAAATGGATTAGATTATCCAAAAAATAAAATTTTAGAAAAGGAAATGTTTGATGGATAAAGATTGTTTGAATTGTCCGCACGGGCGCAAGGTTGTGATTATCGGTTGCGGGTTTGTCGGGGCGGCATCGGCTTTTGCTTTGATGCAATCAGGGCTTTTTTCTGAAATGGTTTTAATCGACAGCGATGAAAACAAAGCTCAAGGCGAGGCTTTAGATATCAGCCATGGTGTGCCGTTTGCAAAGCCTGTGAAAATTTATGCTGGCGGCTACCAAGACATTAAAGATGCTTCAATCATTGTTTTAACCGCCGGAGCCAACCAAAAACCCGGCGAAACAAGGCTTGATTTGGTCAAGAAAAACATCAGTATTTTTAAAACCATTTTACCGCAAATTAAACAAAGCGGTTTTAAGGGAATTTTGCTTGTGGTGGCAAACCCTGTCGATATTTTGACAACCGTTGCCGTCAAATTCTCCGGCTTGCCAGAAAAACATGTTTTAGGCTCAGGAACGGTTTTAGACACGGCAAGGCTCAAATATGAGCTCGGCAATCACTTAAATGTTGATCCCCGAAGCGTTCATGCCTTTATTATCGGCGAGCATGGCGATTCTGAAATTGCAGCATGGTCTTCCGCCAATGTTTCGGGGATTGAACTCAATCGCTTTTGTGAAATGCGCGGACATTTTCATCATGAGGAGGCCATGGAGCGCATTGCAAATGATGTGAAAAACAGCGCTTATGAAATTATTGAAAAGAAAAAAGCAACCTATTACGGCATTGCAATGTCTGTCAAACGTATTTGCGAGGCTATTATGCGCGATGAAAAATCAATATTGCCTATTTCTTCTATGATGTATGGTGAATACGGTATCGGAGGGATTTCTCTTAGTATGCCTGCCATTGTCGGCAAAGACGGGGTGGAAACACATGTGCCGATCAAACTAAACGAAACGGAAGCTTTAAGGCTTCGAAAATCAGCCCAAACCTTAAAAGACATTTTAAACCAAAATGAGATATAAAAAAAGAACCGAGCAAATGCCCGGTTCTTTTTTTGTTTGCTTAAAGCTTATTAGTTGGCTTTTTTCAAAGCTTCACCCAAAGCATCACCGAAAGAAGTGCTTGCTTCGTTAGAATTTGAATATTCTTCCAAAGCTTTCTTTTCTTCTTCGATTTCAAAAGCTTTGACTGAAACGCCAAGTTTGCCGTTTTTCTTATCAACAGAAGTGAGTTTTGCTTCCAAAACATCACCTTCGTGATAATTTTCAACATTTTGGCCTTCTTTATCTTTTGAAAGATCAGCTTTCTTAATCAATGCCGGGATTCCTTCAACTTCAACGTTCAAGCCTTTTTCATCAATGCCTGTGACAATGGCTTTAACATTGTCGCCCTTCTTCAAGTTTTCTAAAGCGAGAGCGGCGTTGTTTTCATCCAATTGTTTAACACCCAAGCTGATGCGTTCTTTTTCAACATCAACATCGATGATTTTAGCTTTAATTGTTTGACCTTTTTCATAATTTTTAACTGCTTCTTCACCGCTTTCGCCCCATGCGAGGTCAGAAAGGTGAATCATGCCGTCAATTTCATCTGTTAAGCCGACAAACAAACCAAATTCTGTGATGTTTTTGATTGTGCCTTCAATAACAGATCCGGCCGGATGCTCAGCAACATAAGCAGCCCATGGGTTGGGTTGGCATTGTTTGATACCGAGGCTGATTCTTCTCTTTTCAGGATCAACTTCCAAAACCTTAACTTCAACTTCTTCAGATGTTGAAACGATTTTGCCCGGATGAACGTTTTTGCGTGTCCAGCTCATTTCAGAAACATGGACCAAACCTTCAATGCCGTCTTCTAATTCAACAAATGCACCATAGTCTGTGATGTTTGTGACAATACCTTTGCAAACATCGCCGACATGGTATTTGCCTTGAACGGCTTCCCAAGGATCTTTTTCAAGTTGTTTCATACCAAGGCTGATACGTTGTGTATCTTCATTGAATTTGATAACTTGAACTTTGATTGTTTGACCAACAGACAAGACTTCTGCCGGATGATTGATACGTTTCCATGAAATATCTGTCACGTGGAGCAAACCATCAACACCGCCTAAATCAATGAATGCGCCATAGTCTGTGATGTTTTTAACGATACCGTCCAAAACAGCACCTTCTTTGATGGCATCAATGAGTTCGGCTCTTGCTTCTGCTCTTGTTTCTTCCAAAACAACACGGCGAGAAACAACGATGTTGCCGCGTTCTCTATCCATTTTCAAAATTTGGAAGGGTT